>DATNCR010000235.1:0-14321 GCA_035607135.1 Nitrospiraceae bacterium | reverse complement strand
ATCGTCCAGCAGTCTGATCTTCACGCCCTTCGGGGAGACTTGCTCAGCGTGCGGAATCATCTTTTTGATCCCATCCACCACGTCCAGGGTCGAGGCCTCCGTGCTCTTCATCGCGACGATGATGACGACCTGTTTGCCTTTCACCAGCACCATATTCTGTTGCACTCGGCCCATGAGGCGCACCGTGGCGATGTCGCGCAGATAGACGAACGCGTTGCCTTCCCGCTTGATCGGGATATTGTCAAAATCCTCGATTTTCAGCGGTGAGGCATTCGTCTGCACGATCCAATCGGTCGAATGGATTTTGATATCCCCAGACGGCAGCACGCGGTATTGCCGCATGAGGATATCGTGAACGTCCGCCGGAGTGAGGTGACGGGCGAGCAAATTCTGCTGATCGAGATTGACCATGACCTGCATGTCCTGACCTCCGTACGGATGAGGCAGAACGATCCCTGGTACCGTCACGAGCAGGGGACGGATACGCATGTAGGCAAGGTTGTAGAGTTCCGCTGGCGTCATGTCGTCGGAGCTGATTTCGAGCATGGCCACCGGTATAGAGGATGGCGCGAGACGCATGACCATGGGCGGGGAAATGTCGGGCGGCAACGCCTTGACGACGTTTTGTGCAATGCCCACGATATCCGCTTCGGCCCTGCCCACCTCCACCCCGTCTTGCAGATAAATATTGGTAATGCTGCTGCCGTAGTACGAGTGACTATGAATGTACTTGATGCCTTCCACTGTCGAGGTCAGGAAACGTTCGAACAAATACGTGATGCGTCCCTCCACCTGCTTCGGCAGCAATCCGGAATAGATCCAGACGACGGAGGTGACGGGAATCGTGATATTCGGAAAGATGTCGGTTGGCATGTGGAGTACTGTTTTGCTGCCCAACAGTACGATCAGGATAGACATGACGAGGAAGGTATACGGCCGTCGCAGAGCAATGAGGACGATCTGGTTCATCCGCGAGACCTTAATTGATCGTCGAGCGTCATCAGATCTACCAGTCTGAATCCTCACTCCAACCGTAACTGATCAAGTATGATTTATTCTTGGATTCATACAACTAGCGTGCTCCCTAGGAAACACCCTTGTTCCAGCAGTGCGGCTTCTTCGTCCAATGAGGAAAATCATTGGCTAGGATGGTCGAATTGGGGCAGGTGCCAGGCTCAATAAAGAAACAGAGGAATCCCTGAATGACCGACAAAAGATCTTTGGCTGCAAAGCAGGGCTGTTGGTCCTTCAGGAGTCGCAGGCACTTTGATCATGACATTTGGGCGCGCCACGGCCGCCCATAGTCGTCGTGCGTCTTCGATAGTCCCAGTGGTGTCGTGGGCAACGTGCGGAGAAACTTCGAGACTCACAAAGCCAGCCGCACCATTCAGCCGATCATAGATCGGACGAAATACATCGGCCGCGCGTTGAATGTCCTCCACCGTAATGGCGTCGTAGATCTGGTCGATACTTTTTCCTTCCAACGCCAGTGCACGGATGGCACTGTCATAATCCTGGCTGTCTGCAATGGCCTTTTCAAAATTGGATGGATTGGAGGTCACGCCGCTTACTCCATCATCTTCATGGAGTCGCTGTAGTTGACCAGACGAAATCACTCCTCGTTGAATACAATCTATCCAGATGCTTTGATCCAACGCCTTCAGTTGGAGCAGAAGGTTACCGATCATAGTATCTCCGTATCTCCAAGGTTGATTACTTCTTCCCCATCGTTTCCTGTTGCTGGGATAGACGAGTGTCGATCCACGCTTGACCTTTAAGGTTGATCAATTTCATGGCACGTGCATATACATCGTCCACCGTAAATCCATACTGACGCATGAGCACTTTTCCCGGGGCAGATGCACCAAAATGGTCCACTCCAATCACGTCACCATCGTTGCCCACATACTTCCGCCAACCTTGCGTGGCACCAGCCTCAACCGCAAGCCGCGCGCCCACTGAGGGAGGGAGAACCGAGTCGCGATAACTTCGAGGCTGGGTCTCGAATAATTCCCAGCTTGGAAGGGAGACGATCCGAACCTTGATTTGATGTTGGGCCAATTGTCTGCCAACGGCCACGATCAAGCTGACCTCCGATCCAGTGGCCATCAAAATAATGTCAGGAACGTTTCCATCAGGAATATCGGTCAACACATAGCCACCACGTCGCACACCATCTGCTGCGGCAAGGTTCGTGCGGTCAAGGGTAGGCACATCCTGCCGTGTCAAAATTAGCGCGACCGGTCGATCCCGACTCTCGATACCAACGCGCCATGCCACAGCCGTTTCATTCGCATCGCAGGGACGAATGACCAGTAAGTTAGGAATCACTCGTAAGGACGCCAGTTGCTCAATCGGCTGATGCGTTGGACCATCTTCTCCCAGAGCGATGCTATCGTGGGTGAACACGAAGATGACCCGCAGTTCCATCAGAGCCGCCAATCGAATCGCCGGACGCATATAGTCCGAGAAAATGAGGAATGTTGCCGTGAATGGAATGATACCGCCATGCACGGCTAGTCCATTCGCAATGGAGCCCATTGCATGTTCACGGACGCCAAAGTGAATATTGCGTCCCGCATAACTCCAGCCGCCACCCGTTGACCCTTGCAGATTGTCAGCTTCATGGTGCGGGACTTGGAAGTCGCCCATGCCGGCAAGCGCGGTATGGGTGGATGGATCCAGATCTGCAGAACCCCCGAGCAACGACGGAAGTGTGTGGACGATCGCGTTCAGCACTTTGCCCGATGCAACCCGCGTCGCGAGACCCTTCGGATCTGCCTGAAACATCGGGATATGGCGATCCCAATCGTGCGGCAGTTCGCCCATCATTCTCTGTTGAAATTCCTTGGCAAGAACGGGGAACGCCTGTGCATAGGCCGAAAATCTCTTATCCCATTCTGCCTCTGCCCGTTTGCCTTGTTCCTCGGCGCGACGGAAATGGGCCAGTGCCTGATCTGGAACGTAGAACGGTGGGTCAACCGGCCAGCCGAGTGCCTGTTTCGTCAAGATCACTTCTTCGTGACCAAGCGGTGAGCCGTGGGCTTCATACGTGTCTTGTTTGTGGGGCGAGCCATATCCTATATGCGTGCGCACGAGAAGCAGCGATGGCCGTTCCGTCTCGGCTTGTGCCGCATGCAGCGCCCGGTCAATCGCTGCAAGATCGTTTCCATTCTCAAGCATCTGTGTGTGCCAGCCATAAGCTGCAAACCGCATGGCACAATCTTCCGTGAACGACATGCTCGTCGCAGCAGAAAGTGTGATGTGATTGTCATCGTATAGGCAGATCAGTTTCCCAAGCTTTAAATGTCCTGCGAGCGATGCGGCTTCAGCCGACACCCCTTCCATCAGGTCGCCGTCGCTCAACAACATATAGGTGTAATGATCGACCACCTGATGATCAGGACGGTTGTAGTGGGCGGCAAGATGACGTTCTGCGATGGCCATGCCGACGCCATTGGCAAATCCCTGGCCGAGTGGACCGGTAGTGGTTTCTACACCAGGCGTTAGGCCGCGCTCCGGATGTCCGGGCGTACGGCTATCCCACTGGCGAAACTGTTTGAGTTCTTCAAGCGAAAGGTCGTAGCCAGTCAGATAGAGCAAGCTGTATAGCAACATCGATCCATGGCCCGCCGACAGGACGAACCGATCCCGATCGAACCAATGCGGATTGGCCGGATTATGCTGAAGAAATCGTGTCCACACGATATAGGCCATCGGAGCGGCGCCCAATGGGAGGCCTGGATGGCCACTGTCGGCTTTCTGCACCGCATCCACCGATAAAAACCGAATCGTATTGATCGACAGCAGCTCGAGTTGCGCCGGACTCAGCTGTGTTTCGACTGTGATATTCATTGTACGTCTTTCCTCCGCCCCTACTATGCTGTGCCACTTCGACGAATTGGGCGGGAATGAGTACGCGGGTTACGTCTGTTTGATTATTTATGGTCTCTCCGGGTAATCGAAGGCGTCAGATAATTAATATCTCTAAAATGAGCTGAGTCTTAGTTTGCTTTCTTCTAGGATCTGCACAACTAGAGTGCTCCCTAGGAGATCAAGAACCATTGCGCCTGGGAAGAAACGGGTCGAACCTTACCCAAATATTGCAGGAGAGCTGTCAGAAATGAGACGAGAAACAGTGGAGTAAATGAGGCAGGCTGTGGCAGCGAACCGGCAAGCGTATGTGTTGACGACAGTGTGGGTCTGACATTCACCAATGTGTATCAATCAATTGCTTGATGTTACTAACCGTCTGATCTAACCCAGTTGGCGGAGCCCAGCCCAAGATCCGAAACACACCCATAGTCGCGTCGGACATAGATCGGGCAGCGAAATGCGCCAAGCCTGATAGCAGCATTGGTTCATTCGTTTTCCCACAAAATCCCACCCAATCAGCCGTAGCCCTTTTCTTCGCGAACATCCAACCCGCATCCGTTCCATGAACTGACTCGTGCGTCCACTCAAAGGTGAAGTAGTCGTCTTTTCGATCAAACTTAAAGGCTGCATCTTTTATGTCGAGGAAAGGTTTAGACCGTGTAAGCCCACGCTCAGAGACACTCTTACGAATTTGTTTACGTTGTTCCTTTAGCATGGCCACCTTACCCTCAATGTCTATATCGAGCGCACATTCCTTCATGAGTTCTAATACTCCCAATTGGTGGACTAGCGAACTGTTCAGCGCGCGAAGAATCAGTGCGGTTCTATGGTGGGGCTCGCCCTGGAGCTGCTGGAGGCGCATACTCGTCTCAAACAATGACCGCGCCAGAATCGCAGCCTCTTCTGGTAACTCTCCCTTCAGTAAGATCAGCGCGCCATCGTAGAGCCGGAGCGCACGCCAAAACATTCCGACAATGTGTACATTGGGGTGACTCACATCGAATACCTCTTTGGGCGCACTCTCTCTGACGAGCTGAAGCAGTTCCTCGGCGTGTGGTAACACTTCTGTCCACAACGATTCTGTCTTGATCGCATCCGTCATACCGTGGCCCCCCTTCTACCCATGATCAGCTTTATCCAGCATCCGATTGACTTGCATTTGAGGTTTGGGCCAACTTGCAATATTCCAGAACTACACCGACATAAATTGCTAAAGAAACAGAAAAGAAAAAAGGCGCCATCCGAGTTCCACGTGTAACTTTCGATCCCCACAGATTCATAAAGACGAACGCCGAAATGAACCCTCAAGGATGTCGACCATCATGGCATCAACCTATGGTCATGACATCCGCTCCAGCAGTGCCACCGGGCAGGAGCTGAAGACGTCAGCCACTCGGAGGCTCTGTTTGCCCTCAACTTCAGTCGAGAACAGTGTCTCCCCGGTAAACATATTTTGATAGCCGGAGGCTGGTCTCCAGGACGGCACGGTCACCCAGGTGTCCTTCCATACACCCGAACCCAAAGGAGCATGTTCGGCATCCTGGCACACTCCCTTAACCAGGACTGGAATGACGACAACCACGGCCCGATCTTCATGAATCCGGGCGAACGCGCATACATGTGTCTTCATGGCCCCTCCGGCCTGGAGCGGAACATATTCGCCATGTAGGAATAGACACGCCCGCGAGCGCCGATAGTCTAACCCGACCATCGTCACGTACAGTTTGATCCGCCCGTCTGCAGCCATCGCGAGTAATTCTTGAACGAGCCGGCGCCGATCAGATCCTTGTGCGCAGCCGAGGGACTGAAGGTCCGCTAAGAGGCCGGCTCGCAATCCATAATCGACAGGTCGACGATTGTCCGGATCGACCAGGTTAAGGTCCCAGAGTTCGGAGCCCTGGTAAAAATCAGGAATGCCGGGTGCCGAAATTTTTAAGAGGACCTGGGCGAGTGAGTTATACACGCCAAAGCGCCCAATCTCTTCCTGAAAGGGAAGGAAATCCGCCAAGAATAGATTGGGCCCCGAGCGATCAAGAATATGTTCAATGAAATTGTGCATGGCCTGGTCATACGCGCGATTCGGATTGACCCAGCTTGTATGGGCCTTCGCCTCCTTCATGGCTTTGGCCATATACGTTTGGATTCGCTCACAGAAGCTGCGGTACTCTTCCTCATTCGGCGTGCGAAACGGCCAGGCCCCGATTAACGTTTGATACAGCAAATACTCTTCGTTGCGGTCCGGAGCAAGCGTTCCATCCGTTTCGGTTTTGAAGCGTTTATTGAGCTGGCTCCATCGTAAGACATGGGCCTTCCACACCTGAGGCATTTCTGACAGGACATTGATCCGGGCTCGCACGTCTTCGCCACGTTTCGTATCATGGGTCGAAGTGGCACAGATGTTTGCTGGCCAGAGGGCTCGTCGCTGGTGCATGCGTTCATGAAAGATCGGAACCGAAAGTCCAAATTGCAAGGGATCTCCGCCGACCTCGTTCAAGGATACGAACCGGTTGTAATTATAGAATGCCGTATCTTCTGTCCCCTTCGCCATGACCGCCCCGGTGATCTGCTGAAATTTCATCACAAATTGGAGTTGATCTCTGCGTTCCCCCGAGTTGTGATAGCTCACCTCTTTGAGCAAAAGCTCTTGGACGAAGTCAAACACAAGACCGCTCAGTGCAGGATTCCTGCGCTTAGCTCTAGTCACTGCAAGCCGGATGTAAGACCGATCCCGATCCATCACTGGTATCTCATCGGCGGTCACATAGGTTCGGTACACAGGAAAACATGCGATAATTTCACGAATGGCGTGAATCAGGCTGTTTAACGTGAAGTCCCTAAATCGTCGATTCATTTCCGAGAGATGATTGAGTTGATACCCGAGCATGTTGATCTCGCTCGACATGGAAGCCTGCATGATCAGCTGCTTGGCTTCATACGCAAGATCATCGAAGGACACACGGGTACCGATAAAACGCGCATAGAACGTCGTGAACGACTGTTCATGTGAGCTGTCCACGAACAACCCATTGACCAGTGTCAGAAAGTCGTATCCCGTCGTCCCACACACAGGCCATTGAGTCGGGAGGGGCTCGTCCCTCGTGAGGATTTTCTCAACCACGAGAAACAGAGGCCGCGCGTCTTCCCCTGCATCAGGGAACAGTTCATGTTTTGCCCAAGTCTGCAATTGCCATAGGTAGGTGCTGGGATCATATAAACCATCAACATGGTCGATGCGTAAACCGATAACCGCGCGTTCTTTCAAGAGCTGGAAAATGAGCTGGTGAGAGGAATGGAATACGGTAGGATCTTCCATACGAATGGCTGCGAGATCATTGACGTCGAAAAACCGCCGGTAATTGATCTCGTCAGAAGCAACACGCCAATGAGCGAGCCGATATACTTGCTGGCTGAGGAGCTGATCCAATAAATCAAAGCTCTTTGCGTCTCCCTTCGTTCCATTGAAAATGGTGACATTTTCACCGACGAAGGCTTGGATCGCTTGGCTCTCATTCATGATGCGGGCAAGTCGCCGTCTGATGATCTCCTTTTCCCGATAGCGCTCTTCGACCCGCGCAGGATCCAGATCGTTGCGCGTGGGCAGATGCCGAAACGCAGTCAATATGCTCTGATACTCCTGCACATACGGATCACCCATTCCTACCCGACCGATTAGCTCATCCAGTCGAAGGATGAGGATCAAGACAGAGTGTTTAGGATCAATGGGCAGCTGGTGATCGCCGTAACGAATCACAAACCGTCCTTCATCGTATTCGAGTCTGATTTCCTGCTTCTCCACTACGGTGCCATACTGCTCGCCTAATATGGGCAGGAGAACCTTACCCTGCAACTCAGCCTTGACTGGATGCCAATCGATATCGAAAAACGTCGCGTAACGGGAGCCCGGTCCGTTTTCCAACACATCCAGCCACCAGGCGTTGCATGATTGTGAGATGCCCATATGGTTGGGAACTACATCGAGAATCTGCCCCATGCCATGTCGAACCAACGAATCAGTGAAGTTCCAATAATCACGTTCAGGTCCGAGATCAGGGTTCAGGGTGGTCGGATCGACGATGTCATAGCCGTGTGGACTTCCTGGCACTGCCGTCAAGTACGAGGAGCTATAGCAATCTGTAATGCCCAGGGCATGGAGGTACGGTACGATCCGCATGGCATCGACGAATGTGAAGGTACGGTTGAACTGAAGCCGATAGGTGGCGGTGGGAATCCTCGGATGAGAGACTGGGGGGTTCATTGGATCCTCGGACTGGTTCTCGGATCGTTTGGAGGCATCCAGCGCCCCTGATCCACTATGAATTATTGTTGATCACACCCGGCCCTTATTCAACCCTCTTATTTGTGTATGACATCAATATGGTTGGCCAGCGCGGTTTCCTTTGATTGAGATGGGTTCGAGAAGCTGTCGAGGTACGACTTCCACCAAGACCGTGGGGGCTGTCAAAGAATCGATCTGGCTGAGTAGACGGCTTTTTGCTGCGGAATTACGCTGAAGGGCTGCGGTCCAGATAGACAGCCACGCCGTAGGCTGGAACCGAAATGGTTTGTTCCTTGAGTCCGATAACGAGTGTGGCGGGAAAACCGTTGAGACCAGATCCTCCGAATTCCACATCTTGCGAATCCACCATCAACTCCCAAGTTCCAATCGGCTTCTGCAGGCAGACGGAGATCGGTTCCCGGTTAAAGCTCAGGATGATAAGGGCCGCCGACTGCCTATGAAGCGTGCGATGGAGAAGCAATAGCTGCTTCGATTCTTCGGCCCAGACGCGATGCTCATGCTGACCACATTGTGCTGACCCTAGCGCCGGAATGGATTTACGGAGATGGATGAGCCGATGATACCAACGAAGGATTTGGTTGTGTTCGACCAGTGTTTGGTTTCCTGGATAAACCCGTGAATGCTCAAACGTGCCGGGATTCTGTGGGTCTGGCACATCGCTGTCCCAAGCAAATGAAGCAAATTCGGCCCGTCGTCCTTTCCGGACTGCTTCAACTAAGGCCGGGTCTTCGTGGTCAGTGAAATACTGGAATGGGGCTTTCTCTCCATATTCTTCTCCCATGAAGAGCAATGGAGTTTTTGGCGCCAACAGATAGGTCGCGGCTGCTACTTTCAGTGCTTCATGCGGGACTATGGTACTGAGTCGCTCTCCTTGTGCCCGATTTCCAATCTGGTCGTGGTTTTGAGAAAAGGCGATAAATTGGGAAAGCGGACGGGACTTTGACGAGTTCCCCTGGTGCCGCCGACGGAAGGTGGATCGCTGTCCGGAATAGACAAAGCCTTCACACAGGGCAGTCGCCAATTGATCAAGTCGTCCAAAATCCTCGTAATATCCTCTACGCTCTCCGGTTAACACGGTATGCAACGCATGATGAAAGTCGTCGTTCCATTGACCGTCCAGCCCGTAGCCTCCTTCGACCATCGGAGAAATGACTCGTGCATCGTTCAAGTCACTTTCCGCAATCACATGAATAGCCCTGCCTAACCGATCGGCTTGGGCATGCACAGCTTCTGTCAGTTCACACAAGATGTGACAGGCACCAAAGTCGAAAATACTATGGATGGCATCTAATCGGAGGGCGTCGATGTGGAACTCGGTTACCCAATAGAGAGCGTTGTTGATGAAATAGGCGCGGACTTCGTCGCTCTCCGGTCCATCGTAGTTGATGGCGCAACCCCAAGGAGTTCTGTACCGGTCCGTGAAGTATGGACCAAAGTCGCCTAGATAGTTTCCTTCAGGTCCAAGATGGTTATACACAACATCCAGCACGACGGCGATGCCCTTCTGATGGCAAGCATTGACGAAAGTTTTAAGTCCGTCAGATCCACCATAACTGGCTTGGACTGCAAAGGGATACACCCCGTCGTACCCCCAATTGCGTCTACCGGGAAATTGAGCCACAGGCATGAGTTCGATTGCCGTGATCCCGACGTCGTGCCGTAAGTACTCGAGGAACGGGATAATGGCTTGAAATGTTCCCTCTTTGGTAAACGTACCAACGTGAAGTTCATAGATAATCAATTGGTGAAATGGGATTCCCGCCCAACCGTCATCGGACCACTGGAACGCTTCAGGATCGATGACTTCAGAAGATCCATGCACGCCTTCCGGCTGAAAACGAGATGCCGGATCCGGACGTTCCTTCTGCCCATCCAGCACATACCGGTAACGTGCACCTGGTTCAACCCCCGACACCATAAGTTCGAAGTACCCGCGTTCGTTCGGATTCATCTGAACGGGTGGGCGTATTGCGAGCTCGGATTGTCCCATAAGATTGATCGACACCTGTTTGGCATGAGGCGCCCACACGCGAAAGTGAACTCTGGATGAATCGAGCGGCCGTGCCCCCAGATCCAATTCCCACCCTTCTTCCCTTCTCACTCTCCTCACCTTTTCAATTCCAACAGAAACCCTCTCAACCTCAGTGTGCCAGAGTGTGCATGGCTATGCTAGGGATCAACGCCCTGCCCCATCATCTCACTCTTGAATAAGCGGGCGCCCACGATTACCCTACTCAAAGCTCCCTAATTCACGAATTTGAGAGCAGGAGATATGAGGGTCTTACCGGGTCGTCCATATCCATTGGGAGCAGGATGGGATGGGGAAGGCGTCAACTTCGCGTTGTTTTCCGAGAACGCCACCGCAGTGGAACTCTGCCTGTTTGACCAGTCGGACCAGGCAAAGGAGTCACACCGGATCAGAATCGAGGAGCGCACCGATCAAGTCTGGCACGCGTATCTTCCCGAAGTGCGGCCCGGACAGATGTATGGGTATCGAGTTCATGGTCCCTATGAACCCATGGCTGGGCATCGGTTTAACCCGTCGAAGCTATTGATCGATCCCTATGCCAAGGCCCTGAGCGGTACGGTTAGGAGATCCGATGCCATGTTCGCCTACCCGATTGGGGACCTACAAGCCGATCTGGTTCGTGATGATCGGGACAACGCGGCCAGTATCCCGAAATCGGTCGTGATCGAACAGGCATTTACCTGGGGAAGTGATCGACTACTGCAGACGCCTTGGGAGAGAACAATTATCTATGAGGTCCATGTAAAAGGTTTGACGATGCGCCATCCGGAAGTGCCGGAACACCTTCGTGGCACCTATGCCGGGTTAGCTTCTCCCGCTGTCGTGGAATATCTCCAGAACCTGGGAGTGACTGCAGTCGAGCTGCTCCCGGTACACCATTTTGTCTCCGACAAGGTCGTGACGGATCGGGGACTCTCAAACTATTGGGGCTATAACACCATCGGCTTTTTTGCGCCCGACGTCCGATACGCCGTGTCGCACGACTGGGGCCGCCATGTGAATGAATTCAAGACCATGGTCAAGACGCTGCACAGTGCCGGAATCGAAGTCATCCTTGATGTGGTGTACAACCATACAGCGGAAGGCAGCCACCTGGGGCCAACGCTCTCGTTTCGCGGGATCGACAATGCCACCTATTACCGCCTGGTTCCTGATCAACCTCGCTACTACATGGACTTCACAGGCTGTGGCAACACTCTAAACGTACGGCATCCTCGAACCCTTCAGCTCATCATGGATAGCTTGCGATATTGGGTGAGAGAAATGCATGTGGACGGGTTTCGATTCGACCTTGCGGCCGCCTTGGCCCGAGAGCTACATGAAGTCGATCGTCTCAGCGCGTTCTTCGATACGATTCAACAAGACTCGGTCCTCCAACAGGTCAAGCTCATCGCGGAGCCGTGGGATTTGGGTGAAGGCGGGTACCAAGTCGGAAATTTTCCTGCTGGTTGGGCCGAGTGGAATGGAAAGTACCGTGACACCATTAGGCGTTATTGGAAGGGAGATGGAGGCCAGGTGGCCGAACTGGCCTATCGTCTCTCCGGCAGCAGCGATCTCTATGAGACGGGTGGGCGGCGCCCTCACGCCAGCATCAATTTTGTGACTGCACACGACGGGTTCTCGTTGAACGATCTCACCTCGTATAACCAGAAACACAACGAGGCCAATGGTGAGAACAACCGCGATGGTACAGACGACAATCTCAGTTGGAATTGCGGAGCCGAAGGCCCGACCGACGATCCAGCTATCGTTGGATTGCGAGAACAGCAGAAACGCAACATGATGACCACCCTGCTATTTTCTCAGGGGGTTCCGATGATCTGTGGCGGCGACGAGATCAGCCGCACGCAACGGGGAAACAATAACGCATACTGCCAGGATAATGAGCTCAGTTGGTTTGATTGGAAGTTGGACCGTCGAGCTCGTGAACTTTTCGCCTTCACTCGCCAACTGATCTCAATTCGACGGGAACATCCGGTTCTCAGGCGGCGCCAATTCTTCCAGGGTAGACGCATTCGAGGATCGGAGGTCAAGGACCTCGTCTGGTTCCGTCCGGATGGAAAAGAGATGACAGATGACGATTGGAGTCAAGGCTATCTTCGCTCACTAGGATTACGCCTAGGGGGTGATGCCATTGAAGAAAGAGACGAAAAAGGCAGACCAATCCAGGACGACACGCTCCTCCTGCTTCTGAATGCCCATCATGAACCGCTGCCATTCACTCTGCCGGCTCACAAGCGGAGTGTTCGCTGGCGCATATTATTGGAGACGTCTGAATCTGAGCGAATTACGGAGCGAAAGACATTGCTGCGGGGTGGAACCCTGCTCACTCTCCATGCTAGATCTGTCGCGGTCCTGCGGGAGGAAAGGGGTGTCAGGCCGGGCTCAAAATCCTAGTGATGTCCAGGCAGAACTGCAAGAAGCAGAAATCTTCCTGCCGAAGAGGAAGTAACCTGTGCCAAACTTAAACTAACTTCATGACGAAGAGCGAGACCACCACCTTTGAAATCCGAGAAAGTGTCATCGGAGATCACGCGCTAGCTCGCCAGCTGGTCCATCGTTGAGAGTTGTGCTGAATGGGTGGCGAAGCCCGCACCTTCCACCAGACCATCCGACTGATTCGCCTAGGGGATTCCTAGATTTTCCCAGGGCCTCGAGGGTGCCATCATGAGTGTTTGTTTATACAGTTGAGGATGGCAAATGCCTCAGCCGGTCTGCCCCAAATGTCACAGCGAAGATGTGGTATCCATCACGAGTTGGCAATTTTCCTCTGGCCTCAAACTCACAAAGTCTCCCGAACCCATTTGGGCCTGTAAAAATCCTCGCTGCCTACATAAATGGCCGAAAGAACATTCAGCCTAAGGCTCCTGCTGCGCCGCCGGGAGGCCTAAACCCCAGCTGGGGGCGTTCCTAGTTCCGAGCGTATTACGAACGTGAGAGAATTGACCTATGGAATCGACCATCATCCGAAGTGAAGTCCTTGACTTCGCGCAAGCCTGCGAAAGACTCGTTGGTTTTGTACGTGAACACAATGGATTGACGACCTTAGAGCGTGACACCGTCATCAACTCCGTCCGAGCGATGGAAGGAGAGGTCAGTGACTTTATTCCCGAACTGTCCTCGGAAGCGCTTTTAGCGACGAAGGTTTCTAACCTGCCCTCGATCGATTGAGACGGCCTCTTACCGATCAATCAATAATTCGAAATCGTCTTAAGAGTTCCGCCAGGGATCGAGGAACAGACGGCCGGCATGCACCCTGGAGAGATCAAAACGTTTCCGTTATCGGCGGAGGAGGGTTTCGGTCCCGACAATGAGAGACAACTTCAAATTATCCCTCCTTCCTTCCGCTCTAAACAGTCATTTTGTCCGTGTTTCAGGTACACAATCGAAAATTCCACAATCCGGAAGCGTTGGTAACGAAGGAACGCCACCCCTTGAGCAAGCATTCCTAGGGCTTTTCCTCGTGGGCACGCTGTCCACAATTACATAAACTGAGAGTGCTCAAGAAATACGCCACGCAAAAACTGTGAAGGCAAAGGGGACCAGCCCCCCCTCTGATGACACAGTAGAGGCACGGTGGAATCTGGAGCAGAAGGCTCGGGTCTGAAAGGAACCGGGCCTTTGTTTCCCCTTCTACTGAACAAGCAGACAAGGGAGGAGGTCGTCGTGATCTCGAAACTCAACGTGATTGGTGTCCTGTCGTGTGTGCTGGGATTCGGCTTCGTCACGGCCACACAGGCAGCGGAGCAGCCTTCGGCTCCACAGAGAATGAACCCTGGTCACTTGGCTGAGGGCATCGAGACCATTAGGGGCGAAGTGGTCCGCCTTAAGGGCCAACACTTTTACATTCGGCAGTCCAATGGCAAGGAAAGGCATCTGCACGCTAAACCCACCACCGAGATGAAGCGAGAACTCAAGAAGGGTGATCGTATTGAGGTACAGGTCGACGATCAGAATAACGCGGTGTCGATTCGCCAGACCAAATAAATAAGTCTTTCCGATGAAAGCATGCCGACAGTGCGACCAACAAGCCGAGTGGAGGTTTAAAGATGGCTGGGGCGTCCTGGCGTGTGCTGATTGGTTTTCAGGAACATGTGAAGGAGAACCGCTTGATGTGGC
>DATNCR010000204.1:0-4980 GCA_035607135.1 Nitrospiraceae bacterium | reverse complement strand
GAAGCCCTCAGTGAGCCGTGGCATCGGCTTGGATGCCAGGCCAAAGTGCTTGGAGATGTGGTCGTGCTGGTGCCGGATGGCAAGTGGGTTGCACCCACGGTGCAGCGGTCGGAGTCAGAGGGTATTGAAATCCAGTAAAGAGATGTTACACTAAATCATTCCAGGCAGGTTTTCGAAAGACCGCCTGGTCACACGAGGAGGAGATTAGAATGGTTACGATTACGGCGATTGCAGAGCAGAAGATCAAGGAATTGATGGTGGAAGAGAAGGATATCGTCGGCTTGCGGGTCTATGTGAAGGGCGGCGGATGTCACGGCTATCAATACGGAATGGCCTTTGAGTCGAAGATGGCCGACGACGACACCGTGGTTGAAAAGGGTGGCGTCAAGGTCATCATGGACTCGCAGAGCGCTCCGCTCCTTCAGGGAGCCGAAGTTGACTATGTGGACAGTCTCCAGGGGTCCGGGTTCTCGATCAAGAACCCACAAGCCAAGACCACCTGTGGCTGTGGCAGCTCCTTCACTGCCTAACGAATTTGTGCTGGAGCGGTGCGAGCCGGTCAGTGAACTATATAAAGAATGAAGCCAGGGCTGTCCGAATACTGCGGCCGGTCCTGGCTTCTCATTTTGCGATCCATGTGAGTTGAATCTACGATGGCACAGGCGAGCGTCACAAGGCGATTTCGATTCTGCGCGGCGCACCGACTACACACGGATCATCTGTCTCCAGAAGAAAACCTGGCAGTATTCGGGAAGTGCAATAATCCCAACGGGCATGGGCATAACTATGTCGTATTGGTTACAGTGAGGAGTCCGATTCAGACGGCGACCGATAAAGGCTTGGACCTCGATCAGCTCGATCGGATTGTGATCGATCAGGTGGTCACGCGATTCGACCATCACGATATCAATCGCGATCCTGAGTTTGCCGATCGCACGACGACGGGTGAAAATTTGGTGTTGCTGATTTGGGACCTGTTAGTGAAATGTTTCCCCAGCGGGCAATTGGAAAAGGTTGGGCTGATTGAAACGCGCGACAACTACTTCGAGTATGCGGGGTCGGGGAGTCAGGCTCAGGCGGTTAGAGGGAGGCAGCATGGCTAAGCAGGGAATCACGCGGCGACGTCAGCGGCAGGTCGAAGACGTCAAAGTGAATCGCGGACCGGCAGATATGGATGTGCTGCAATCCCTGGTCACGGAAATGTTGCTCGCCCTTGGGGAAAAACCCGGACGGAATGGGCTCCTCAAGACTCCCGAGCGAGTGGCCAAGGCCCTTGCCTTCATGACTCAGGGCTATCACCGCAATATCGATCAGCTCTTGAACGGTGCGCTTTTCCCGATCGAGTACGACGAGATGGTCATCGTGAAGGACATCGATTTCTTCAGCATGTGCGAGCATCACCTGCTGCCGTTCTACGGCAGAGTTCATGTGGGCTATTTGCCCAATAAAAAAGTGGTGGGGCTCAGTAAGATCCCGCGCATCGTGGACGTGTTCGCGAGACGGCTGCAAGTCCAAGAGCGGCTGACCGTTCAGATCGCCGAAACTCTGAAGTCGAAGCTCAATGCGCATGGAGTGGGCGTGGTCGTCGAAGCGCGCCATCTCTGCATGATGATGCGGGGTGTCGAAAAACAAAACACGATCGCGGTCAGCAGCTCCATGTTAGGCGCGTTCCGCAGTCAGCCGCAGACCAGGTTGGAGTTTTTGAAGTTGATTCACCAAGGCAGCGTCGGCGACTCCGATTAAGCAGGACGTTGAAAAAGTCTGCCCTTCTCACCCCGCCCAACCCTAGCGCGCCAAGACGCGCCTTTCCCCAGGCTGCGTTCTCGCCTCGAAATCATCCTCAACGTAGCCCACACGGGAAAAGAGCTGTTCCAACAGCTCAGGGTTGGGCGGGTGAGAATGCGACGCCTCCGGTGCTTCCATCGGCTGCGGCCTTGCTGGATGAACTTTTTGAACGTCCTGCACGGTCTCTCCCATTTCATCCCATCCATTCCCATTTTCAGTTTCCCAAAAAAACTGGCCCCAGACTCTTGCTAGCGATGGTCTTGTTGGATGAGCGGTTTCCCCTATTCTCGCCACAGGCAGGTGGTCTCTTGCTTACTTTTCGAGATTCAGAGCAAAGGCCGAGACGATCTGGTTGAAGGATTCTGGCTGTTCTAGGTTTGCCAGGTGTGCGGCATTTGGGATGATGGCCAGGCGTGCGTGAGGGATCTGTTCAGCCATGAGCTTGGCGTCGGAAGGAGGAGTTGCTTGGTCCAGTTCGCCGACGATGATCTGGGTGGGGCAGGCGATGTGGTTCAAGAGCGGAATCGAATCAGGCCGTTCGGCCATCGCCATCAAGTCTCCTGCGATACCGCTGATCTGATTGCCCTCGATCATGGCTCGTACGTGCTGGACGAGATTGGGGTTCGTCTGGATGGTTGCGGGGCTGAGGAGTTTTGGGGTCATGACATCTGCGATAGCAGACGGTCCTTGCCTATAGGCGATCTGCGCGAGTTGGAATCGCCCGTTTTTCCCTTCTTCTGTGTCTGCCGGGGCTTTGGTGTCTGCCAGGATCAGTCCCTTCACGCGAGCGGCGTACCTCCGATAGAACGCAAACAGAATGTAGCCGCCCATCGAGAGGCCCACGAACAGGGCCCGCTGGATTTCGAGATGGTCCAGCAACGCCCTCACATCGTCGGCTGATTGGTCGAGCGTATAGTGCCATAAGGGTGCATCTGACTCGCCATGCCCTCGCAGATCAATCGTGATGATCCGGAACTGGGACGAGAGCGCCTGCTCTTGCACCTCCCACATGGTCCGGTTCAGGGGAAAGGCATGGAGAAAGACGATGGGGAGACCAGTCCCTTGATCGCTGTAACCTATGGTGATGTTGTTGAGTTGGGTGTGCATGCGTTCCTCTTTCCTCGCTGTTCGTAACATTGGCCTGGATGAGGGTCAAGGGTCTGTTTGCGATCATAAAGCCCGGCATATACAATTCACGCCATTGTTGAGGGTTCAGATGACGACGTCACGCGATCAGGCTCCCGATTTGTTCGGTACCCCAGAGGGAGGGAAGTCCATAGAAGCTCCGTTGGCCGAGCGTCTGCGTCCGCGAGAGTTTGGGGACTTCATCGGGCAAGAGGACATTACTGCGCCAGATCGGCCGTTGAGACGGGCGATCGAAGCGGATCAACTTTCCTCCGTCATCTTTTGGGGGCCGCCCGGCTCGGGGAAGACGACGTTGGCGCATCTTATTGCGCGCTACACAAAGGCCCAGTTCGTGTCCTTCTCGGCGGTCACAGGGGGTGTCCCCGAGCTGCGGACCATCATCAAGGCTGCAGAGCAACGCCAGGCGATCAACGGTCAACGGACCATCCTCTTTGTCGACGAGATCCATCGGTTCAATAAGGCACAGCAGGATGCGTTTCTGCCTCACGTCGAGCGGGGGACACTCATTCTGGTCGGAGCGACCACGGAGAATCCCTCATTTGAAGTGATCTCACCGCTGCTGTCTCGTTCCTTGCTCGTTGTGCTCAAGTCTCTTTCGGATGAGGCTCTGGGGCTGATTCTGGACCGGGCACTCACGGATCCTGCGATCGGGTTGGGAAAGTGGAATGCCCGCCTGTCACCCGATGCCAGGCAACGACTGATTGCCTACGGTAATGGCGATGCGAGGGCACTCCTGACGGCGTTGGATTTTGTGGTTACACAGCAACCGGTCGGGACTGACGGGAGTCGACTGATCGATGGTGCAGCGTTGGAAGCCGCGCTGATGAGGAAGTCGATCCGTTACGACAAATCCGGCGAAGAACATTACAACGTCATCTCTGCATACATTAAGAGTCTGCGCGATTCCGATCCGGATGGTGCCCTCTATTGGCTTGCCCGTATGTTGGAAGGGGGGGAGGATCCGAAATTTATCGCCCGGCGACTGGTTATTTTTGCCTCCGAGGATGTAGGGAATGCCGATCCGATGGGGCTGGTAGTGGCGACTGCGGTCGCTCAGGCCGTACAGTTTGTGGGGCTCCCAGAGGCCCAAATCAATTTGGCCCAGGGGACGACGTATCTCGCGACCAGGCAAAAAGATAATGCTTCCTACATTGGACTGCTTGAGGCCCTGGAGGATACAAAAGCCCATGGAAATCTTGGAGTTCCGCTCCATTTACGGAATGCGGTGACCTCCATGATGAAGGGGCTCGGGTACGGAAAAGGGTATCGCTATGTCCATGACGATCCCCAGGCCAAGGGACAGCAAGAACATCTTCCAGAATCGCTCAAGGGGCGTCGGTATTACAGGCCTAAAGAGCCCTAAATAGAGGCATCACAACGTGGTGGACAAAGATTTCTAATCGGTTATACTTAGTCTTGTGAAACGGCAGAATGTCAAATCCACGACATCAATAGCTGCCACGAACGAACGGCGCAGGTTTGTTCGAGCAACGTTGGTCGGGTCTGCGCTGATTTCACCGAAGAGCGGAGCCAAGGCCATTACGGCCGTGTTGGATAACGTCAACAGAGTCGGCGCAGGGCTGCACACGAAAGAGAAGTTGGCAATGGCTCAGCCGGTGACCGTATCGTTGGCGTTTCTCGATTCGGATCGTGCGGAACAGATGGAGAAGCTCGACGGAAGTGTCGCCTGGGTGAAGTCATGGGAGAAGGGGTTTCTGATTGGCGTGGTCTGGGACGAGTTGGTGACGAAAGAGAAGAATCGCTGGCTGTATTACTATCTTGAAGAAACGGTCAAATCCTCCGCGTAGCGGACGGCTGAAAACGATCCCCAACTTCGTTCTCGAATCGAAATAGTCCTCAACATAGCCCAGAGGCTACGCCTCCGGTTATTTCTCTCCTGCGGCCTTATTGGATGATCGTTTTGAGTCGTCCGCTGGAGTGGTACGCTGTCGTGCCACAACAGCGTACCACTCCAGTCTGCTACGCGAAGGCCGTCAGCTTTTGTTTGACATCTTCCAGTTCAGCCGAGAGCATTTCCCACCGGGCAGT
>DATNCR010000179.1:0-5105 GCA_035607135.1 Nitrospiraceae bacterium | reverse complement strand
TTCAGCATCCTGTTTACATTCCCCCATTGAGCCATCGCCGATGGCGCAATAGGCCCATTTTCTTTCACCACCTCCTTCGCTTATGATGGAGTGGCTGGCCCAAGAGCCAGTTCCATTCGATCGCGTACGTAGAGGAGGAATCTTCCATGGCTGATGCACAACACCCCGCTGGACCTCAAGCTGGTCACGGGAAAGACAATCTCCTTCCTGGCGTCAAATATGTCATTGCTGTCAGCAGCGGCAAAGGCGGGGTCGGCAAATCTACTGTCTCCGTGAATCTCGCCGTCGCCATGGCGCAGATCGGTGCGAAGGTCGGACTGCTCGATGCGGATATTTATGGCCCGAATATCCCCATGATGATGGGCGTGAGCAAGCCCCCGGACCAGATAGACGGGAAGATCGCTCCGGCCGAAAGCCATGGGGTGAAGCTGATCTCCATGGGATTCTTTGTACCGGAAGATACCGCCGTCGTCTGGCGTGGTCCGATGGTTCACACTGCCATCCAGCAACTGTTCCGCGACGTACTCTGGGGCGAGCTGGATTATTTGCTCATCGATCTGCCACCCGGCACCGGTGATGCACAGCTCACCCTGACCCAGTTGGTGCCGCTCACCGGTGCGATTACCGTCACCACACCGCAGGAAGTCGCGCTCCACGACGTCCGTAAAGGCATGATGATGTTCCAAAAAGTGAATGTGCCGCTCCTCGGCATTGTCGAGAACATGAGCTACTTTCTTTGCGGCCACTGTGGCGAACGTACCGAGATATTTTCTCACGGGGGAGGGGAGCGGGCCGCGGCAAAGCTGGGCGTCCCATTTCTCGGCCGTGTCCCGATCGATCCGGCTATCCGAGATGGCGGCGACTCGGGCAATCCGATCGTGATGGCCGACCCTGCCTCTCCACAATCGGCAGCATTCAGGGACATCGCACAGAAGATTATCGCGGGAGTGACCGGCGCGACCAAAGATGTTCCGCCGATTGAAAGTCTGCTGAGCAAAATCAAAAACCCGTTTGCGAAAACATAACAGACAGACGAAAGGACGGAAGCGGCGATGGGAGAGTTCGTACGTGTGACGGGGACTACGGATGTGAAACCAGGCAGCGGTATTGTGGCAGAAGTGAACGGAAAAACTCTCGCGGTCTTTAATGTGGATGGGTCGTTCCACGTGATCGACAACACCTGTGTCCATCGTGGCGGTCCCCTGGGCGAAGGCGATCTCGCAGGGCATGTCGTCACCTGTCCATGGCATGGGTGGGAATACGACGTGACGACCGGTGGATGCCTGAACAATCCCGCCGCAACAGTCGTACGGTATCACGTGAAAGTCGAAGGAACCGATGTCAAGGTGCTCCTCTGATCTCCCAACATCAGGGTTGAGTCGGCTCTCAGCAACCATGCATAATACCGAGCATGGACAGAGCTGACCTCCTCTCACTCTACCGCCAGATGCTCCTGATTCGCCGATTCGAAGAAAAATCGGCGGAGATGTATGCCCTCGCAAAGATTGCAGGATTCCTTCATCTCTATATCGGCGAAGAAGCCATTGCAGTCGGGGCCATCGCGGCACTTCGACCGGATGACTACGCGATTAGCGCCTATCGTGACCACGGGCATTGTCTTGCGCGAGGTTCCGATCCGGGCCAGGTGATGGCTGAGTTATTTGGAAAAGCCACAGGCCTGTGCCAGGGCAAAGGTGGCTCCATGCATCTGGTGGATGCCCCGCGCCGTTTCATGGGTGGTTACGCTATCGTTGGAGGCCATATTCCTCTTGCCACAGGTCTGGCATTTGCGACCAAGTACCAACACCTCGACCTTGTGACCGTCTGTTTCTTCGGTGAAGGGGCGATCCCCAGCGGTCAGGCCCACGAAGCATTCAATCTGGCAGCCTTGTGGAAACTTCCTGTGATCTTCGTCTGCGAGAACAATCGCTTTGGAATGGGAACACCGGTTGAACGAGCCGTCGCGCTTTATCAGGATGTTGCGGAATCTGCCCGGTCCCACGGGATTAAGGCTGAGCGAGTGGATGGGATGGATGTTCTGGCCGTGCGCGATCTGATGCGCAGGGTGGTCGAGCCGGTGCGTGCAGGACAGGGACCGTTTTTCATAGAGGCGATGACCTATCGATTTATGGGCCACTCCATGTCCGACCCGGCACATGGACATTACCGAACCAAAGAGGAAGTCGATGACCAGCGTAAGCGAGATCCTCTTGTCATCTTGAAGGAAACGATTCTGAGTAAGGGGATGGGATTTGAGGCGGATTTTAAACAGTTAGAGAAGGAAGTCGGCGAAGTCGTGACAGCCGCAGTCACATTCGCCGATGAGAGTCCATTCCCCGCGCCATCGGAGCTTTTCAATGACGTTCTGGCTGAGTAACCGGCTGCTCAAACAGCCTGCCAGCAAGGCCGCAGGGGAGAAACAACCGGAGGCGTACCCTCTGGGGTACGTTGAGGATTGTTTCGACATGAGAACGCCGCTGGAAGGCTGTTTCAGCAGCCGTTAGGTTGTCACATGTTGATATCGTATCGTGAAGCTCTGAACCAGGCCATGCGGGAGGAGATGCGCCGGGACTCGCGCATTTTTCTGATCGGCGAGGAAGTGGGCTACTACCAGGGAGCATTCAAGGTGAGCAAAGGTTTCGTCGAGGAATTCGGTCCGCAACGGGTGGTGGATACCCCGATCACGGAAGCTGGCTTCACTGGTCTGGCCATCGGCGCCGCCATGGCGGGGTTACATCCCATCGTCGAGCTCATGACCATGAATTTCGGCATTCTCGCACTCGATCAGATCGTCAACAATGCCGCCAAAATTCACTATATGTCTGGAGGCCAGCTATCGGTGCCACTGGTGATTCGAGGACCCGGCAGTGCCGCACACCAGTTAGGCGCACAGCATTCGCAAAGTCTGGAAGCATGGTTCTGTCACGTACCGGGGTTGAAAGTGATCGCGCCGTCCACACCGCACGATGCGAAGGGCCTGCTGAAAAGCGCGATCCGGGACAACAATCCGGTCATCTTTATCGAAGCGCAATTGCTGTATGCGACAAAAGGGGAGGTTGAAGACGGTGAATACACGATCCCTCTTGGTGTTGCCGAGGTGAAACGCGCCGGACACGATGTGACAATCGTCGCCTACTCAAAGATGCTCCTGCTGGCGCTGGAGGCAGCCGATCAACTGAGTCAAGAGGGCATCGAGGTCGAGGTCATCGACCCCCGTACCCTCAAGCCTATGGACATCCCGACCATTGTGGCCTCGGTCAAAAAAACCGGCCGTCTTGTGATTGTCGAAGAGGGCTGGCATTTTTGTGGGTTGGGCGCGCAGATTGCCGAGAGTGTATACAGGGAAGCGTTCGACTACCTGGACGCCCCCATCCAACGTGTCACTGGCGAAGATGTACCGATGCCCTATAGCCGCCCATTGGAAGACGCTGCGATCCCGAACAAGGGACGCGTCATCGAGGTTGTGAAGTTCATGTGCGGCACATCATAAACGCGGGAGGCACGATTACCCATGTCGTCACACAATCATATCGAGATCACGGAGACGATGGTTCGGCTCTATGTCTTTCTGACGCAGTATCTCGATCGCTGCCTCGACGAGGCGGCCAGGAAGGCATACCCGGACGAGGAACTGCATATGCATCTCTCCACAGCGCGAGCCACGATGGCGGACATTCTTGCGGTGAATCCCGTGGTCAAGAGCAAGGTCGAAAAGGAATGCAAGGACGTGCTTGCCCTCGGAGCCGCAATCTTGAGAGGCGGCCATGAGCGCGCGTCGGCGATGGAGCCGATGCAAGCTCAGCGTGCCATCCTGCGAAACAAAACCATCGCATTGAGCGATCTGTTGGCCGTATTCCGGGCTCTCTGACCGATAGGAGACCACCCTGCCAGGATAGTCATGTCAGAGTACACAGAGGAGAAACATCAATTGGCCGGTTTCGATGCACGCGAACGTGGCTTCAGCAGGCCGGTTGTGTTTGAGCAAGCGGACGGAGGATATCACGCCATTCTGCGATATGAGACCACGCACGTGGTAAGCACGACACAACCGACGCCGGGAGCCGCACTCGATGAACTTGTTCGTATGCTCCAAGGACAGGGCTACTCGCAGCTCCGCAGCCAGCTGAATTTCCGAAAGGGCGCCTATTTGGGTTCTAAGGAACCGTGGATTGAGTATCCGGACCCTGAACGAAAGCCCGAGCAAGAGGATGGATGGTTGAAGCGATTGGTTCGCTGTTTCCAGCCGCAGAGTGAGGACAGACATGGCTAGCCGCGTCGTCATGCCAAAATTAACCGATACGATGGAAGAGGGTGTGCTCCTTGCGTGGAAGAAACGGGAAGGGGATACGGTTCAGGCAGGGGAGGCGCTCGCAGAAATCGAAACGGACAAGGCCGTCATGGACCTCGAAGCTTTTTCCTCAGGCATACTCCGAAAAATCCTCGTGCAGGAGGGCGCAACCGTGATGTCCGGGACATTGATCGGTGTCATCGGCGAAGCGGATGAGGACATCACCTCGGCGTTGACCGACAGGATCACTGCCGCACCATCCGCTGGTGGTGAAGCCAAGACAAGCGCGCCACCTTCTGCCGGTCCGGCACCCGCCTCATCCAGGAGCCAGGAGGGAACTCGTGTCCCAGCCTCGCCCCGCGCAAAAGCTCTGGCTGCCGAACGTGGAATCAACCTCTCTACTATCAGCGGAACCGGTCCCAGTGGGCGCATCGTGGAAGAGGATGTCGTGAAAGCGCAGGCGGCGGCGCCGCAGATACTGCCGGCTGGAACGGACCAGCCCCTGAGCCAGATGCGGAAGGCCATCGCGCGAGCGACGACACAGAGCAAAGCACCTGTACCACATTTTTATCTGACGAGCGAGATCGACATGGAGCAGGCAGAGCGGTTCCGTGATCAGTTCAAACAGAACCGAATCACGCACCCCTCTGTCACCGATCTCCTAATCAAAGCCGCCGCACTGGCACTGACCCGCCATCCGGAAATCAATGTGTCATTCACTGGCCAGGCCATCAGACGGCATGCGCACATCGATATCGGCATCGCGGTCGGTATCGATGATGGCTTGATCACGCCGGTCATTCGCAATTGCGGCGCG
>DATNCR010000175.1:0-15208 GCA_035607135.1 Nitrospiraceae bacterium | reverse complement strand
GATGTGCTGCACCTGCCGAACGGGGCCACGACACACATGAAGGTCCGTTCGATGGTCGGCCTGATTCCACTGTTCGCGGTCGAAACGCTCGATTCCGAACTCGTGGACAGTTTGCCGCGGTTCAAGCACCGGATGCAGTGGTTCATTGAGAACCGGCCTGACTTTTCGCAGCATCTGGAGACGCAGTCCTACGATGGGGGCGTGCGGCGGTTTCTCTCGCTCGTGAGTCGCGATCGGCTCAAGTCCGTGTTGCGGTATCTGCTGGACGAAGAGGAATTCCTGTCTCCCTATGGTATTCGTGCGCTCTCACGCTATCACAAAGATCATCCCTATGTGGTCTCGGTCATGGGCCGGGAGCATCGGGTAGACTATGAACCGGCAGAATCCGGCACAGGCTTGTTCGGGGGCAATTCGAATTGGCGTGGACCCGTCTGGTTTCCAGTCAACTATCTCCTGATCGAGTCGCTGCAAAAGTTCCATTACTACCTGGGCGACCAGTATAAGGTGGAGTATCCGACCGGATCGGGCAGCCAATCCACGCTCTGGCAAGTCGCAGCCGAACTCTCACGACGGTTGACGCACATCTTTCTCCAGAATGCCGAAGGAAAGCGCCCGGTCTTTGGCGACACGACGCGATTCCAGGACGATCCGCATTGGCGCAATCACATTTTGTTCTACGAGTATTTCCACGGGGACAATGGGGCGGGCATTGGAGCTAGCCATCAGACCGGCTGGACCGGGTTAGTTGCGAAGTTAATCCAACAATCCGGAGAATGACGGAGCAGTCGGTTGAACGCCGATGGCTGAACGTTACACATGAACGTCACGGCACAAGATTGTCAAAATTTAGGCCGGGCTCTGAGTCTCGAATGGCTCGAGACAAATGGGAGAGGGGGATTTGCTTCCGGCACAATCGCGGGGGTCAACACCCGCCGGTATCATGCGCTCTTGCTGACGGCCCGTAAACCGCCGAGCGAACGGGTTGTTCTGGTCAACCATCTCGAGGAATGGCTCGACATCGACGGCCAGGCGATTCCGCTGTCAGCGAATCTGTATCCGGGCGTCGTGCATCCGGCTGGATATGAACAGGCTCTTGAATTTTCAACCGACCCCTGGCCGACCTGGACCTTCGACTGCAACGGAATGACAGTGCAGCGTGAGATCCTGTCGATCCATGGCCGCGATATCGTGATCGTGCGATGGAAGCTGGTCGGTAAGAAGCACTCACGAGCTGTACTGCGGGTGAGACCAAAGCTCACCGGACGCGACTATCATGGGACGCATCACGAGAATGGAAGTCTCTCGACGGAAGCCCAGGTCGGGAGCGGAATGGTCCTATGGCATCCGTATTCCGTTCTGCCTCCGGTGCGGGCCTTCCACCCGGGAGGGTATCGCCATGAACCACAGTGGTATCGGCACATACAACTTCCAGTCGAACGGCAACGCGGACTCGATGCCGAAGAGGATTGGTGGTCGCCTGGAGAGTTCACCTTCCACCTTGAGCCCGGATCCAATCAGACGATGGCCCTCACCAGCGAGGCCATCGACCGGCTTGACATCGTGGCCCTTACGAAGCGCGAGACATCTCGCCGGGACACAGTCCGGCAAGCCGCACCGGCTGCTGATGCTCTGGCCGGCGAACTCTGGCGTGTTTCGGGGATGTACCTTTCCGAGCGAGGGCCGTGCCATACGGTGATCGCCGGGTATCCCTGGTTTACCGATTGGGGTCGCGACACGTTCATCTCGTTGCCCGGCCTCTGCCTGGTCACAGGTCGATTGGAGGTGGCCTGGCAGGTCATTGTCGCCTTCGCCGCACACGTGTCCGAAGGCATGGTGCCAAACCGTTTTCCCGATACCGGCGAGCACCCAGAATACAACACGATCGATGCGTCACTCTGGTTTATCCACGCGATCGATCGCTACCTCTCGGCGTCTCGAGATGAGGGCCGCGTGCGCGAGATTGCTTGGCCTGCCGTGAAACAGATTCTCGACGGGTATCGCAGAGGCACGCGATATGGGATTAGGATGGACGAGGATGGGTTGATGACGGGCGGAGTTCCCGGTGTGCAATTGACCTGGATGGATGCGAAGGCCGGTGATTGGGTCGTCACCCCGCGCCATGGAAAACCGGTGGAGATCCAAGCGCTCTGGGTTCGAGCATTGGAAACCGGCGAAACGCTCGCGCGACGATTCGGCGAAACGGCCTATGCCGATCGATGCCGGAATGACCGCAGCAATGCGATCGCGTCGTTTCGCAAGCGTTTCTGGTACGAGCAAGGGGGCTATCTCTACGATGTCCTTGATGGACCGGAAGGGAACGATGCGTCGCTCCGACCCAATCAACTCTACGCGGTCTCGTTGGTCGACGAACTGGTCCCGCGCGACCGTGCGCAACGGATGCTTCGCCTCGTTGAAGAGCAACTTCTGACACCGGTCGGGCTCCGTACGCTGTCACCGCATGATCCTCGCTATTGCGCTCGATACGAAGGCGGCGTGGTGGACCGCGACCGCGCCTATCACCAGGGCACGGTCTGGCCCTTCTTGCTGGGCGCATTTGTGACCGCCTGGACAAAAGCATTCGGCCAGACTGCCGCAGTACGGAATAAGGCCCGCGGCTTCCTCGCAGGCCTTGAAGCCCATCTGCAGGAAGCCTGTCTGGGCCACGTTTCGGAAATCTTCGACGCAGAGGCTCCGCACCTGCCGCGCGGCTGTTTTGCGCAGGCGTGGTCGGTGGCCGAACCTTTGCGAGTCCTGATCGAAGACCTCGGGGTCATCGCCGAGACTGCCCGCCCCAGGGGGAAGGCCGTGATCGTACGCCGGCGCCATGACTCAGGCCCGCTTGCGAAGCCACCATCGAAAAGCATGGACCCGAAACAGGATGACGGCGTGAAAGGTCGCGAAATACGCGATCCTCCGCGATGATGTGGACCAAACATATTCCGTGACGCGCTGCAGCACCGCTCATCTATTGCGTGCTCAGCCGCACCACTCCCTCCTGCTGTGACCTGACAGGATTCGTGCGTACCCATGGACCAGACGCTCCCGCTCTTGATCAGCGTTCAGTCGCAACTCAGGCCACAACAGCTTCAAGGTAGCTGCAGACCGATGGCGAATGTGGCTGCATAACCATCGACCGTTGTGGTCGGAGCCAGCATGAGTTGGTCTCCATTACGCCGGAAGATCCAGTCATGCCGGTTTCGCGCCGTGCGTGGTCCTTGCGCCGCATAGGGTGGGGCAGCGTGGACACGATCCGTCAGCTCATCGTCGAAATACAATTGCGACGTGAAGTCGAAGCTCTGCCTGGCCATAGGCGCAGTGCGAATCTTGAAGTGCATATGCACCGTCCGGCCCGGATACCAACCAGGGTATACCGTGACGAACTGAACCGCGCCTCGCACATCGGTGACCTGATAGCCACGTAAAAATTTCTGGCCGATGCTGTTCACCGGAAAATCCCGAACATCCGAGTAGATGCCCAACGCATCGCAATGCCAGAGGTCCACCTGGGCACCCTGCAGCGGCTGACAGTCTCCGGCGGTGAGGCGCGAGACCAGCAGCGTGAGAACCAGTGGTGTACCGGGTCTCACTCGGCCGTCGGCCGGATCTGAGCGAATGTCTGAGCGATTCAATCGTTCGTCGACGAAGAACGGGCCTTCGGTCTGCTCTGGTCGGACCACACAGGAGGGGCTCTGCGTCCCTGCTACCGCCCGTTTAGGGATCAGGCTGCCGGTCATCAGCCAGGCCGCGCCCGTAGCACCAAGAAGCATCACAACTTCACGCCGGGAAAGGAGAGGCCCCGTTGGCTGGTTTTCAAGTGTCACTAGATCCTCTCCATCCATCGTGCCGCCATCTAGTCCGGCAGTTCCCAATCTGGATTCCATGCCACTTCCCACAGGTGCCCATCGGGGTCTTGGAACGAACCGCTGTAGCCACCCCAAAATGCATCGTGTGCCGGGTCGGTGATCACTGCGCCGGCCAGTTTCGCCCGCGCCATCACCGCGTCCACTTCGGCTTTGCTTGCGACATTGTGCCCGAGCGTGAATTCAGTGGCGCTTCGAGGGCCTAACGGAACGTTTGTCTCATGGGCGAGGGAGGTGCGGGGCCAAATCGCGAGCTTTAGCCCCTTCTGCAAATCAAAGAACGCGACCGCACCATGCTCATACTCTGTGCCGACGATGCCTTGTGTAGGAAAACCGAGTCCATCGCGATAAAACCTCAGCGATCGTTCCAAATCCTCAACACCAAGAGTCATGAGGGTGATTCGTGGTCTCATCGTTGTGTACGTGCGCGACTCCAGTGCATGAGAGGGAAGAAGTGTAAGACAGGCTATATTTTGGAAAAGGAGCTGTCAACTTCAAGAGGAGAGCCACAGTGCAACTCTCTCGACTCAGGTGTACCAGTTGTGGATTCGTGGACTATAATTGCCATCCTCCCTGCAGACGAGACTGCAAGGTTGCCTGAGGGTGACGGAGACCTTGCGAGATCGCAACGATTCCGACGAAGGAGGCCTGATATGAACAACACCGTCGGGTTGCTGTTCTGTGTGGCCTCTTGCTAGTCACGGCACCGACGTTCGCAGCAGACGTCGTCGTCAATGGTATTCTTCATTCACGGAAATGGGACGGCCTGTGAAACCTGGCGCACCAGGGCCTCTTGTACAGGAGGCCCTGGTGGCTTTGAAGATGGCTGGTTACAGTCTTATTGCACTTCTATGGTGATGGTCTGGGAGGCCGCGACGAGTGCGTGGTCCTTCGTGGCACCGGTCACCGTGATTTGGTGTGTTCCCTTGGCGAGGCCCTTAAAGGCTCCGGTAAACCCCTTCTGATACTGATTGTCCACGAACACGTGGGCATGGGCAGCCTGAGAGCCCTTGGTCAACTCATACTTCAGCTCAAAACTGTCGGCGACTTTTTCCCCGTCCTTGGGAGACGTGATCATAATCCTCGACCCGTCCTCCATGGGCTTGTCCACTGCGAAAACCGGTGCTCCGCTGAGCGCGCCCACCAATGCGAATCCTAATCCCATGAACCCGATACGTCCCATCACATGCATAACGCCCTCCTTGTTTGAACCGGTGGAGTGAATACAGTCTGTTGCCATCCTCTACGCGAGATCTTCTTGCCTGGATTCATCTCGTTCTCCGAGGTGTGATCGAAGGTGGTCTGGCGTGACGAGCAGTGAGCAAGCGGAGTGCCAGTGAAACTTTGTCTATGTTTTCAAGAGAAAGGCATAGGGGCTCTCACGCGTCTTCTCTGGAGAGTGTAAATTGCGTGTGCAAGCTCCTACATCGGCTGAACCCTGCACTGAGAGACCAAGTTCCCCAATAGTACGAACTCAGCTGCCCAGCCTTTCCCGAAACATGCGCGAGCGTATCTCTTCATGGATATTCGTTCTCCTCCTGAGGTCAAGGTCTTGCCTGGATTGTGGAAAAAGCCTAGACTCTGGCATCTGATTAGCCCTCCATCTGGAGGCGCCATTTTCCAATGCCGCCGTCTCCGTCGTACCGAGGAGAAACACGCTGTGGCACATGCAGGAAAAACTCCTAGTGGAACAGCCACGGCACTTCGCCGGAAGGCGGAAGCACGGCTGCACATGACCAAACGCGACGCCTCGGCTATGCCGATCATGGATGTCCAACGGTTGGTGCACGAGTTACAGGTCCATCAAATCGAGCTGGAACTGCAGAATGAAGAGCTGCGCCTTACCCGGATGGAGCTTCAGGCCGCCCGCGACCGGTATCAGGATCTCTATGGCGGCGCGCGCCCGCAAACTCGGCGGGACCTTGTCCGTGCAGTCGAAACCCCCACAAGGCACCAGGGTTGTCGTCGATCTTCCCAAGAAAATCCGCATCCCAGTGGTGAACCCCTAGCCTCGACCTGAGTGGGTTGTGAGAAGGGTGATGTGATGGCCAAGAAGTCAGACCGACCCACGAATGTCATGGGACTGCGCTGGCAGGCGGAGGAATTGCTCCGGACTACCAGGCGCGACGTCGCGGCCATGCCGGTCAAGGAAGTACAACAGCTCGTGTATGAGTTGCAGGTCCATCATATCGAGCTGGAAATGCAAAGCGACGAATTCCGTCGGATTCAGATTGAGCTCGAAGAGGCGCGCAATCGCTATTCAGAACTCTACGACTTTGCCCCGTTCGGCTATCTCACGCTGGATACGCAGGGTGAGATTCTGGAGGCGAATCTGCGGGCCTGCACACTGCTGGGTCTGGGCCGGAAGGATGTGGTGCGTTGCCCACTGAGGCGGTTCATTGCACCAGACGATGCAGATAGCTTTCACCGGCACTGTCAGGACGTGTTGAAGACCGGCACGAGGCAGGCCTGTCAGGCCCGTCTTCTGGATAAGACCGGCGTTGGGCGCTGGACCCATTTCGAAAGTCTTGCGGTGCACGATGACGAGAGGGGTGTGGTCGGCTGGCGAACGGCACTGTTGGACATCAGCGCGCAGAAGCAGGCTGAAGACGACTTGTCCGAGCGGAAGGCAGAGCTTCGAGCCATTCTGGATCATAGTCCTGGCCTGATTTTCCTCAAGGATCTGGAGGGTCGCTATCTGGACGTCAATCAACAATTTGAACGGACCTTTCATCTCACCCGCCAGGACATCGTCGGGAAGACGGATCAAGACATCTTTCCGCCGGAGCAGGCCGCCGCGTTTCGCGACAATGACCTCAAGGTCATCCAAGCGGCGCGACCATTCCAGTTTGAAGAGGTGGCCCTCCACGATGACGGTCCCCACACCAATATCGTGTCCAAGTTTCCGCTTCGTCATCTTGATGGGACGCCGTATGCGGTGTGCGGCATCACCACGGACATCACTCAGCGGAAGCAGGCGGAAGAGTCACGGAAGGAGACAGAGGAACGCTATCGCAGTATTTTTGAGAATGCCGTTGAGGGCATCTTTCAGACCACACTCGACGGGAAATTTGTCGCGGTGAATCCTGCGCTCGCGCGCATGTATGGGTACGATTCCCCGGACGAGATGATCGCCACGATTACGGACATCGGCAGTCAGCTTTACGTGGACCCTGGACGGCGCGATGAATTTATTCGTCTCATGCGGACGCAGAAAGAAGTGACCGGCTTTGAGGCATTGGTGTACCGAAAGAACGGCAGTTTCATGTGGATTTCTGAAAACGTGCGGGGTCGGCGCAATCAGGCTGGGGCGCTTGTCGGGTACGAGGGCACAGTGGAGCACTTGACGGAGCGCAAACTCGCGGAAGAACGGTTGCGCGCTACGCTTGAGCAAATCCGGATGTTGAGCGGACGGCTCGCGACCGTACAAGAAGCGGAGCGCACCCGCATTGCCCGCGAGTTGCACGATGAACTAGGGGTCCGACTGACGTGCCTCAAAATCGATCTCTCACGCCTGTCTACGACCATGGCGAGTGAAGGGGCCGGAGTTCCCAAGAAGGCTGAGGACAAGATCCGGTTGATGGTCGAACAGGTCGATGCGACCATCGCCTCCGTGCAACGACTGGCCACGGAATTGCGTCCGGCCATCTTGACCGACTTGGGAATCGTTGCGGCCATCGAGTGGCAATGCCAGGATTTTCAGAAGCGCACCGGGATTCCCTGTACCTGTGTGACCAGTGCGGAGGATATTGCGATGGAGCCGGAGCCGGCCTCGGCACTCTTCCGCATCTGCCAGGAATCCCTCACGAACACGGCACGACATGCCCAGGCCACGGCGGTGACGGTCAAGTTAGAATCTCGAAGTCACCTCCTGCAGTTGGTGGTGGCCGATAACGGTCTGGGGATTCCCGAGACCACGGTCTCGAACCCCCAGTCGCTGGGGTTGCTTGGGATGCGGGAGCGTGTCGCGCAATTTGGTGGAGAGCTTACGATCCAAGGTCATCATGGAGCGGGGACGACCGTCACGGCATGTCTGCCCCGATGCATATCTCGAACCTGACTCCACGGGAGGCTTCCGTGTTAAAAGTTCTTGTGGTCGATGATTTTCCTCTCTTCCGGAGAGGAGTCCGGGATCTCGTGGTCGAGGGATTTCACGGTGCGAAAATCGGCGAGGCGGGTAATTCCCACGAGATGCTGGATCTGCTCAGGCGGAAACCGTGGGACGTGGCCGTGATGGATATCAGCATGCCCGGCATGAACGGTCTGGATGCGCTCAAGCAAGTACGACAGGAGTTCCCCGAGCTGCCGGTGCTGATCCTCAGTATGTATCCTGAGGATCAGTATGCGATCCGAATGTTCAAAGCCGGCGCCGACGGGTATCTCAATAAATCCAGCGCGCCAGAGGAACTGGTCAAGGCGATTAAGAAGGTGCACGCGGGCGGCAAATATGTGAGCCCTTCGCTGGGTGAGGCCCTTGCCTTCACCGTCAACCCCGGCGCCGAGAAGGACCCGCACCAGTTACTGTCGGATCGGGAATATGAAGTCCTGTGCCTCATCGGCTCAGGAAAAACCATCAGTCAGATCGCCGACACGATGAGCTTGAGCGTCACGACGATCAGCACCTACCGGGCACGGATTCTCGATAAGATGCGTATGAAGACCAATGCGGAGCTGGCCCGGTACGCGATACAAAAGAGCCTCGTGGAGTGAGAATATTGAGCACCCATCCCCCTCTCCAGCTTCCCCGCTAAACACCCGGCACTCGAAAGACGGCAGGTCGCACGCCCATCGCTTCTGTCGTACAAATCACGACACTGCCGGTTGGATCGATTCGACAAGAAAATCCTACTTCGATCGATAGGGGTTGACCCACGACTCGGCTATAACCTGGCTCACACGAGCACCGAACAGATCTCACAGAGGCGATGACACTCCCCTTAAATCCTCCTCAAGGCAACGAGACCAGTCAATCGAAAATCCCCTTCATCCTCGAAGAGGAGCATGCCATGACACAGACGTATGTCCCCAGTGTTGACTCCGTTATCTACCATGAAGTGATCGGTCTCGTGTCCTGCACTCTCGATGAGCTGACTCAACGATTGCCGGGCTATTCGTGGGCCCAAGTGTTCGCGGCGGTCGATCGGCTCAGCCGGCGAGGCACGCTGAAACTCAGCCGTTCAAGTCGTTCCGGCTATGTGCTATCCGTCTATTCAGATCCTCCCCAGCTCCAGTCTTCGTGAGACCGGAGGAGAAAAGGGCTGTGTGAACTGGACGGGGAATCCAATCCTCGCTGGAAGGTAAATATTCAGGAGCAGAGGGAAGGGTTCGACAGGGTGTGTGAAAAAGAGCGTTCACGGACCGGGGGGTCGAGAACGGAAGGATTTTACAACTCCGCAACCGAACCGAAATACTTCTTTAATCGTCATCCGATACGGTGCATCCATGTATCGCGCGAGGCGGCAGAAGGCTGAGACAGAAGTGAAAGGCGGTCTGGCGATGGCGAATCGGCAGAATGCTGAAAGACTGTGCGTGATGATTGTGGAACAGGATGTGAACTTTGGGTTCAAACTCGCCGATTGGCTTGCGGCTCACGGCTATCAGGCGGTGCTCGTTCGGTCCGTTGATGCGGCGATCAAAGAACTCAGTGAGATACGCCCGCAGGCAGTCTTTGTTGGACGCGGCTTTTCTGAGCCTGCGGCACAGATCGGTATGTCTGAGATACTGCTTTTAATCCAGACCTTGTGCCCTCGCGTGCCGATGGTCACGATTGCGGACCAAGCCAGCGAGAATCTGACACAAGTTGTGTTTCGCCAAGGGGTTCGCCACTTTCTGGTTAAGCCGGTCGAGTTCGCACATATCAATCATGTGCTCCGGTCGGAACTCAGCTCGTCGGCGCAGAAGTGGCCTCGTCCGGTACACAGTCACGGACCCGCGATCGATGGGTAACTGACGCATGTTGCAACGTAGCAGGGTGCCCGATGTAACGAAAGGCATTGAGCGGATGAGCTGTCATCGGTGTCGGGGCTTCATGTGTCCTGTGGATCTCCTCGAGTGTGCGAGCGGCAGCGGGCATGACGGTGTTCTGGCATGGCGATGTGTGGCCTGCGGCGAGATCGTCGACCGTGTGATCATTCAGAATCGTATTCGCCCGAGGGACCGGCGATGTGTCAGAGGACAGAAGACGTCCCGTCAATCGGTCCGCCCGGTTCCGGTCCCTTTATTACCCCATAGGGGGCATTCATCGAGGGTTGGGCCTCAGGTTTGAGGAGGGTGCCATGGATGATTTCGTTCCGATCTGTTGTTTCTGCCTCAGGATTCGAGACGATAAGAACATGGAAGGTGGTATGGGTTCATGGGTTGAGCTGAGGGCCTATGCCATCAGCCGGCAGTTGCCGCCCAATTATCGATTCGTCTTTACTCACGGCTACTGCCCTGAATGTGTCGCACATTTCGACGAGCGCATGGCGGCCTACCGCCGGACAACCGTCTGGGGGTCATCGAATGAGACAGGGCAGTGTCTCTCTACTGAAATCGGTGAAGGACAGCACGATGTGGGGCGGTCATTATAAAAGGAGGATGAGTTGTCATGTCCACGAAGACGCAGTTAGGCGTACGAACAACACAGCATGCCCCTCGAAGTCCGGTCGAGCCACGGAGTCATGAGCACACCACGACGAACCTGTCTGACCAATATGCGAAACCTTTCCATGCGCGCATCTCGGATCGAGCATACGCCTTGTATGAACAGCATGGCCGAGAGGATGGCCATGCGCTAGATGACTGGTTGGAGGCGGAACGACAAGTGACCAATCAAGGTTCGTAACAGGATGTTGACACCGTTCGCCGGCATGATTGGAAGGTGAAGGCTGAGGTTCAGGTTGAGATGAAGTTGGTCGGATCTTCACTCAACCGTGATCTCGGCCTCAGGGTTCCGCACTCGCTACAGCGTGCTGGACGGCCACGTTGAGCGGCATGCAGAAATGTCTCGATACCCTACATGATGCTGTTCTTACCACGCGTGGCATGGTAGCGAAGGGCGGTTCACCGCCTGGTGGGTGTCCTTGGAATTCTTCCGACACTCGAGGCCTGACCGCAGAACAGGGTACAGATCGTCAGTGACATCCATCGATGACGAGCGGCGAGAAAAGACTCATGTTGCCAAGACCATACGTGAGAACGAGAGAAGCTATTCAACAGAGTCAACGATGTGAAGGAGTCTCAACGCGACATGAGCAATGGAAAGGTGCTGTCAGGAGGACCGGGAATTGTGGTGCTTTCTCATGTGCTGGAGGTCCTGCACATGAATCGTCAAGCGGTCAAGTTGACAAGCCTGCTTGGTCCAGCCAGATCGGCCGGTCATCTGCCAAACGATGCAACGAGGATGCTTCCTCCACCATTGACCGACCTGGCGGGTAAAATCCTCAGCATGCTTCAAAGTCGCCATGACAGGAGCGAGAAGGGACAGGTTGAGATCCTACATTCTGCGAACGGGTCCGATATGCCGGTGCATATTCACGGAGTGGGTGTACCGGATAGACAGGGGGTCGCGCATGCGCGCATCGTGTTTATCCTCACAGAAGCATGTGCCACCCACTCAGAGAATCAGGATGGTCATGGAGGCATGGTATAAACGTTCAGTATTGCAACGCGTGTCCGTCGTCACAGGTCTCCCCGAGTGCTCGTTGGTTGCAGCGCAATCTGAGAGAATGTTAAACTTTCTCCCCTCGAACCTGCCACTTCCCAGTACGAAAACAGCCGTAGACGGTATTGACGGGAAAGGTCGGCATGGCACGACAGGTTACCGCACTGGACGACCCGAAACGTCTGGGTGTGCTTCGTTCATACGAGATTGTCGATACCCAACCTGAGCCGGTGTTCGACCGGCTGGCCCAGCTTGCCGCGCACATTTGCGGAACACCCTACGCCGCCATTAGCGTCGTTGACGGCACGGGACTGTTCTACAAGGCCACCGTTGGGTTCACGGATGATGGTGTACAGGGTGTCTTTGGATTTTGCAGCGAGGCGGCGCGCCAATCAGACCTGTTCGTGGTCGCTGACACCGGCCAAGACGGGAGATTTGCATCGCACCATTTGGTGACCGGACCGACGCACGTCCAGTTTTATGCCGGTGCCCCCTTGTTAACCGAGGACGGACACGCGCTCGGCACCCTCTGCGTATTGGATCGGGTTCCGCGCCGACTTGCCAAAGAACAGGCCGATGCGCTGGTGGTATTGGCGAGCGAGGTCGTGAGCGAGCTTGAACTGCGTCGCATGCGCAAGGCTCTGGTGCAGGGCACGCTGCGAGAGGATTCGCTTCTCCTTGCGCGGTATAAGGCGGATCAGTTCCTCCGTTCGCTTATCGAAGGTACCCTCACGGTGACCGGCAGCGATTTCCTGCGTGAGCTCGTTCGGCAGGTGGCGGCCGCGCTGGGTATTCGCTATGCCTTCGTCGGCTATCTCCTTCCCGATGCCCGTATCCGGACACTCGCGTTTTGGAAAGGCGACGGGTACATGGACCAGATGGAATACAGTTTGGACGGTACGCCCTGCATGAAGGTGATCGAGGGAGAGACCTGTCACTACGCACAAGACGTCCAGAAATTATTCCCGCGTGACCATGATCTGGTGACGCTGGGGGTAACGAGTTATCTGGCCGTCCCCTTGAAAGGTCCGAAAGGGAAGGTCCTTGGTCATGTGGTCGCGATGGATGTGAAGCCGATGGTCCTCACCACGGAGGAAATTACCGTCTTCAAACTCTTCGGCGAACGGGCCGGGGTTGAACTGTACCGTCAAGTGATGGAGCTGTCCCTCAAGGAACGCGAGATGACGTTACGTGCGATCGCCGAAGGGACGGCAGCGGATGTCGGAGGTGAGTTTTTTTATTCTCTCGTAAAAAATCTCGCGACGGCGCTTACGGTGGAGTATGCGTTTGTCTCCGAATTCTGTGCCGATCGGACCAAGGTGCGTACCCTGGCCTTCTGGGCGGGCGACCACTTCGACGAGAATTTCGAGTACGCGATCGCCCATACGCCCTGTGAAAAGGTGCTGGCCGGCGAACTGTACCATTGTCCGGACAGGGTGGCGGAACGGTTCCCGCTTCATAAGGCCGATTTGGAGAACCTTGGTGTCGAGAGCTATCTTGCGATTCCCGTGACGAGCGCGAGTGGACACGTGTTGGGCCATCTGGCGGTGATGGACCGCCGCCGTATGGATCTTGAGCAGCTCGATCTTTCCGTCTTTAAGATATTCGGGGCGCGGGCAGGTGCTGAATTGGAACGGCTGCATATGGAAACGGTGTTGAAGGACAACGAGAAACGGCTGCGCGATCTGTTTGACGAAGCGCCGATTGCCTATGTCCATGAGGGACTCGATTCCAGGTTCATCCGTGCAAACCGGACCGCATTGAACAGCTTGGGTATTACGGCTGACCAGGTCGAGGGCACGTATGGATCCTCATTCATTCCCGATACGCCCGACGCCCAACGACGCCTGAAGGATGCGTTCGCATCTATCGGTAAGGGCGACGACACTAGCGGCGTGGTGCTCGAACTGCGGCGCAAAGACAATGGGAAACCGCTTTGGATTCAGTGGTGGTCGAGGCCCGACCCGGGCGGCACATACACCCGCACGATGTTCATCGACATCACAGAACGGGTTCTGATGGAGCAGGAAAAAGCACGGATCGAAGCACAGAACATCTATTTGCAAGAGGAAATTAAAGGGAACCACAATTTCGAGGAACTGATCGGCGGTTCGATCTCGCTGAAAAAGGTGCTCAAGAATGTGGGACGGGTTGCTTCCACCGACTCAACCGTCCTCATCACCGGCGAGACCGGGACTGGTAAAGAACTGATCGCGCGGGCGATTCATAACTTGAGCCCACGGAAGGATCGCGCCCTCGTCAAAGTCAATTGCGCGGCTATTCCAGCTGGCTTGATCGAAAGCGAGCTGTTCGGCCATGAAAAAGGCGCCTTTACCGGGGCGCTCACTAAAAAGCTGGGCCGCTTCGAGGTGGCGGACAGGGGAACCATCTTCCTCGACGAGATCGGGGAATTGCCGCTTGACCTGCAGCCCAAGCTGCTGCGCGTGTTACAGGAAGGAGAATTCGAACGGGTCGGCGGCACACACACCTTTAAGGTGAACGTGCGGGTGATTGCGGCGACAAACCGGGATCTTGAGCAGCAATCGAAGACGGGCCACTATCGGCCCGATCTATATTATCGCCTCAACGTCTTTCCGATCCACGTGCCGGCCTTGCGCGAGCGCGAGGGCGACATCCCGCTGCTGGTGCAGTATTTCGTGCGCAAGTTTGCCGTGAAATTCGGCAAGAAGATCGACCGAGTTTCGGAGCAGATGATGTCGGCGCTTCAGCGGTACCAGTGGCCGGGGAACATTCGTGAACTGGAGCATGTGATTGAACGTGCGGTGATTTTGAGCGAAGGGTCGGAACTGGAACCGATCGAATGGCTCTCGCTACCTGGGAGCAAATCTGGTTCAGGGACACCACTGACGATGGAAGACATGGAACGGCAGCACATTCTCGATGTGCTGGAACACACGAGTTGGCGTGTGAGCGGAGAGAAGGGCGCAGCCAAAATCCTAGACCTCAATCCCACCACCCTCGAAGCTCGCATGAAGAAGCTCGGGATCGTACGCGTGAAACGTGAGACATAACAGCTCCATAGTGAGGGCTCAGGTGTTTCCTCGTTTCCTTTCCTCTCCAATATCAGCACGTGCTTTTTTATCGAATATTCCCAACTGATTGGGACACTCCCACTATGTTAGGAATTGATCTCCACTGATCTTTCGCCTCTCAGTACTGAAAATGTACGGATCTATCCTTCCCTATCAAGTCTTTACGGTCGCTCGCCCGCTTTACAATTCTTCAGGCATCGCAATTGCTCACTACCAATTCATCTGACGAACACGCATGAGCGATAGAGATGATGCTCAAGATCACGAAGATTCAAGAAAGCAGAAGCGAGGTGCTCCTCAAGTTGGAGGGTAAGATCACGGCAGAGTGGGCCGTCCTGCTCGATGGAGAGTGCCGAGGGCTTCTCCAAGACAAGAAAGTCGTGTATCTGGATTGCGCCGATGTCGATTTCATCGACGGCAGGGGTGTCGAGGTACTGAATAATCTACCCCGCGAGCAGGTTACTCTTATGAACGCTCCCAGTTATGTCACGGAGTTACTGCAGACTGAAGGCGAGGCATGAACGCGGTGGCCAGGACTAGTAGATCTGTGTTGATTCAAGGGGTGCGGTGTCGACCGCGATAGTCAAAGGGTGTACGGTGGGTCAGGGTCTGGATGTTCTACAATCACATAGGAGGTTCGCGATGAAGAAGAT
>DATNCR010000169.1:0-7945 GCA_035607135.1 Nitrospiraceae bacterium | reverse complement strand
CACGGAATCACGATCGGCATCGGATTCGCTCCCACGGCATTGCCGACCGCACGGGCATACTGTCTCCCCCCGACCTGAACAGCTACCCATCGATAGGAGCGAAGACGACCGTAGGAAACACGTCGAAGGGTCCGCCAGACCTTCCGCTGAAAACTCGTCCCTCGTGAGAGGTCCAATGGCAGATCGAAAGACCTCCGCACCCCAATCAGATAGTCGGTCAATTGGGTCTGTGCCTTTCGCAATCGCGAAGACATCCGGCCCTCCAGCAGCTCGGCATCGGACAATCGCAGCTCTGACAGCACAGCCTGACGCGACCCCTTCGGCAACACCACTGCGTCGATCCCTTTCGTCGTTTCGGAAATACCCATCCAGCCCCATTGCGATTTGAAAATGATCGCTTGTCGCATTCATGACCTCAGCGGCCCATGACTCGGCCCAGTTTCTTCCTCACCATCCCCCACACCAGATCGAGCTCTTCTGAACGCAGCAGGGCGTGGACACCCAGATACCCGCCCACGCTCAATCCAATCCCCATAGCCAGCATGAGCGACTTCTCGATCCATTCACCGGGATGTGTCCACACCTGCGCCGCCGCCACCCAGGCGCAGGCCACAATCAACGGCACGGATGCGAGGAGCACACGTATTAGTGATCGTCCTACAGAGCCCCACGCCATACCGCCCAATCGACGGTGCAGCACGGCGACCAGGATTCCTCCATTCACCATCGCAGCCAGAGCTGTGGCCAAAGCCAGTCCGGCCGCGCCGAGAGACGACATCAGGAGAAGCGAGAAGACGAGGTTGGCCGCCACGGCGATGGCCGCGGAAATGGCGGGCGTGCGTGTGTCTTGTAGCGAATAGAAGGCCGCGACGATGATGCGGACGCCTCCGAAGGCCCACAAGCCGACGGAATAACAGAGGACCGCCGCTGCGGTCTCGGCCGTATCGTGCGCCGTAAAGGTTCCGTGCTCGAAGAATAGATGGATAATCGGCTGACGCAAGAGGATCAGCCCCAGCATCGCCGGGAACATGATGAAGAGGATCATACGGAGGCCAAATCCCAACGTGGTCCGCAATTCATCCAGCGCGCCGCGCGCGGCCTGAGCCGAGAGCGTCGGTAAAATGGCCGTGGCCAGCGCCACTCCGAAAATCCCCAGAGGAAACTGGATTAACCGCATGCCATAGAACAGGTAGGTTGGGCCTCCGGCAAAGAACGATCCCAGGATCGTGCTCACGGTAATGTTGATCTGCGTCACGGAGAGACCGAGGAGCGACGGCACCATCAGGGCCCCGATCCGCCGCACGCCAGGATGGCCTGGCTCGAACCGGAATCGGAACAACATGCCGCGCAGGCTCAAGCCGGGCAGCTGCATGGCGAACTGCGCCGCGCCTCCCGCCACGACCCCAATGGCCACACCGAGGATCGGCTCCGACATCGTTGGTGACAAAAAAAACGCGCAGCCGATGATAAATATATTAAAGAACACCGGCGAGAACGCCGGCGCCGCAAAGGCGCGCATGGAATTCAGAATACCCATCGCCAATGCGGCCAGGCTGATGAAGATCAAATACGGAAACATGATCTGCGTGAGCAACGTCGTCATGCTCAGCTTCGCAGGATCATCATGAAACCCTGGCGCCAGAAGCCAGACGATTCCAGACGCGACGAGAATGCCCACGATCGTGACACCCGTCACAATCGTCAGCAGCGTGGTGAAGACGGCACTTGCCAGTTCCCAGGCGTCTCGTTTTGATTTGAGCGTCTGATATTCTGCAAAGACTGGAATGAATGCGGAAGACATCGATCCTTCCGCGAATAACTCACGAAGTAAGTTGGGGACACGATAGGCCACGAAGAAGGCATCGGCCGCAGGTGTTGCGCCGAAAAGCCCTGCCAATACCATATCGCGGATGAATCCGAGGATGCGGCTGGAGAAGGTGGCGACGCCTATCACCCCGGCCGCTTTGACCACCGAGCGAGTCTCATCCTGCGCATTCGCTGGAGCTGGGGACGCCACAGTAGGATCGGACATGTAACGGGATTCTAACGGAACAACGCCGGGCAGTCTATCAAGCCGACGATTGTGGCTGTGGAATCACGATGTAGTTAACTTATCGGGGCTGGTGCCGAAACCGGCCGGGCAAACCTGCGCGAGCAGCGTGTGCTGCTTGCCAATTTCGCAGGAACCAGTACAGCTCAAGAGTCAGCCGCACACCACAGGATGAGTCCTGTGCGATAGTCCACTTCACAAGCATGCCGAGGCTGGGACAATGTGACTGCTTATGGCCTATTCCTTGCCCGCGCCGGCCTATAGCGCCGAGTGTCGCTCATGCTATCATGAGGAAACCCATCATGATTATGAAGGCGGGGGGCCCGATGTCGCTTGAATCCTCTTCACATTTGCCCGGCGGATATCAGATTACACACCGCACCCTCGGCATCTACCAGGGGAGTGCGATCGAGTTGGCCTTTTGGCATCCCTCCTCCGGAATGCCGGAATATGGGCTGTGCCGGTTCGCGACAAAGGCGAAGGCTGAATCGTATCGCGCCTACCTCTGTTCTCCTGCCTGCCCTGAACCGCTCAAGGAACAAGACCTCACCATTGAACCCTATGATCTGGCCGCACACGAGGAACTGATCAATAACCATCCGCTTCATTCTGCCTGGGAAACTCCGACCTAACAGGGCGCTGAAAAAGTCCGCATCATTTCCGCAGCCTGCTAATCGCGTCGAGGCCTCTCGTGTGAACCATGGTGGGGTAAAGCAAGAGATTCGCCGGCCAGCTCAAGCGGCGACACCGGCGTTGAGGGAAGATTTATCTGGCTGAGCCGGTGTGTGGGCTTGGACAAAGGCAAGTAAGCGCTTGTCTCCATGGGCGGCCCGAAGGAACTGGAACGCAATGCCGCGAGCGCTCACGGAACGGACCATCGCAGCCACCTCAAGCGGAGATTCACCTTCGCCGAGCGACAATTGCAGATAAAAAATGTCGTCCGTATGGACCTGGGCCTTGCTCTTGATGATACAGCCGCCCATCGAGAGATCGAGCACCGTTCCCTCACCGCAAACCTTACCTCCCGAAAACGAGAGAAAGAGTCGCACGGGAATGCGAAGGTGTTCGCGCCGGTCTATCGGATGCGTGGGATGGTCCAATCCAAGACGAGATGCCAGAAAGCGATGACTGCACGATGGGCAACGGAATGGCGCCACGAAGAAGAAGGAAGCGAGGCGCTCCCGTATCGATTGCGGATGAGACCGCAAAAGGCCATCCTTCTGGCACTGCGGACAACTTAGGACGCGGCCCATATCATCTATTCCTTCTTATTCCCATTGCTCGGACTCTTCGAAAGACCAAGGTTCTAGTCCACGGATAGATGAACCTCTCATCCCTGTCAAGAAAACAACGGTTCGGTGCGAAGCCCGCATTGAGAGAAAGAGCATGTTCATAGACACGCTTCGCCGTCTACTCAGACACATGCGGAAACCGCCCGGCCAGCCAAAAATCCAGTTGCCCACGCCCATTGGAAGTTGAATCCGCCGATCCGACCATCGCAGTCGAGGATCTCCCCAATCAGGTAGAGGCCTGGTGCAAGCTTGGATTCCATCGTCCTGAAACTGATTTCTTCGAGAGGGACTCCTCCCGCTGTCACTTCTGCGTAGTTCCAGCCGCGATTCTGTACAATGGGAAATCGGAACTTCGTGAACGCCTCAATGAGACGATTTCGATCCTTTCTCGGCAGTTGGCAGATCGTCGTATGAGGATCGCAGCCGATATGTCGGATGACGGTTTCCGAGAATCGTTGAGGAAGCACTTGCGACAGCGTCTTCCCTACTGAGCATCTGGGACTATCTCGCACTTGCTCCAGGAACCAGGACCGCACCTGTTCCTGCGTTTGATCGGGCAGGAAATTCCCGTACATTTCTCCCAACTCTCCTTGCTCATGCGCCAAGGTCCAGAAGCGGCTCGCGTCCATGACCACCGGCCCGCTCATGCCGAAGTGTGTCCAGAGTAAACTCCCCGTCCGGCAGTCGACAGTGCGACCCTTCACCACCGTGGTCAACTCGACGTCAAGTGAGAGACCGGAGAGTGTCTTATGAAACATCGTGTCTTCGAGCACCAATGGCACGAGTGCCGGCACGGTGGCAGTCACGCGATGGCCGAGCCGACGGGCAAGACCGTACCCAACCCCGTCACTTCCCGACTTAGGAATCGATCGGCCTCCGGTCGCCAGAATGACCTTCCTTGTGTGCAGGGTTCCATGAGTGTGGTGGAGAACAAATCCAGATCCTGATTCGCTGGGACCCTCAATGTCTGTCACGCGATGATCTGAGCGAATAGCGAGGCCCAGTTCATGACAGCGACCGGCGAGCGCGGTTAGGACAGTTCGCGCCTTGTCGCTCACTGGAAAGAGCTTACCGGTCTCTTCGCGTTTAAGTTCCACTCCCATCGAGGCAAACCAGTCAATCGTGGCTTGAACTGAAAACGCGGCCAGCACGTTCTTAATGATGTGGCGATTGCCAAAGAAGTCTGCCGGAGTTACGACGTCGTGTGTGACATTGCAACGTCCGCCGCCGGAGACGAGGATCTTGGCCCCAATAGCCTTGGCACCATCGAGGAGCACGATCCTCTGCGGGCGATCGCCTTTTGCGGCCGTTTCTACAGCGGAAATAGAGGCCGCCAGCCCAGCGGCACCCGCACCGATCACCACAATGTCATATTTGTCATCATGTGGCGACATTAGAGAGTTTTAACTGCCAGTTAACACCCCATTAATCTTGCAATGCTAGAGTTCCCCACATGCAAGGATGACTCGTCGATGCTGAAACACATAAGAGCAGGAGGTGAGTTCGATGACCTGTCAAAAATGCAAAGGACTGATGGTGAAAGAGTGGCGACCTGAATTTTCACAGGAAGCCGCGGTGCTCCGCTGTATCAATTGCGGACTGGTCCTCGATCCGTTGATTGCACAGAATCGCGTGACTCCATCGGGGGCAAAACAACGGGTGCTGAAGGCAGCGTGATGTTCGTGTGAGTTCGTAAGCAAGCCCGGACGGTACGGATAGCTTGACGAACCAATCGAACTGAGCAGGTGTGGACGTGGCGCTCGTGGTTAGACCGAAAAATCCGCCCATAAGAATGTATGATCTGAGGGATCTTTCGCTCGCCGCGGCTCGACGTCCACGTCTACCTTTAGACAATTCTCCGCCAGCGGGGCCGTCGCCAGAATATGGTCGATGCGCCAGCCTCTATTTGCTTCCAGCGAGCCCGGCGCCCGGTAATCCCAAAATGTATACTGTTGCCGGTCCGGATAGAGTTTCACAAACACGTCCTGAAATCCCCACGCCAGTGTATGTTCATACGCTCTCCTCGCATCCTCGTGATAGCAGACGTGCTTGAGATGTTTCTCGGGGCTGTGCACATCGATCGGCCTCGGAGCGACGTTCATGTCACCACACCAGATAGCCGGTTTGTTCGGCGACACATGCTTCTCGAAATATTTTCGAAGTCGATCATACCAGCCAAGCTTGTATTGATACTTCGGTGAATCGATCTCGAAGCCCTGCGGCACATAGGTATTGATAATAGGAATCCCCTTGATCACCACACGCAAGAGCCGCGCGTCCTCCAATTCACCTCCATCATCAAACCCGTATGACACCGCCTCTGGTTTCTCCCGGCTCAATATCGCGACTCCGTTGTAAGACTTCATCCCCCGGTAGGTGATGTCGTACCCAGATTCCGCTAATGCCAGCAGCGGAAACTCGCTGTCTTGGACTTTGGTTTCTTGAAGACAGAGCACATCGGGCTTTTGCTGGGCCAGCCAGCCCAGCACGATCGGCAGACGTTTGCGGAGCGAATTGACATTGAAGGTGGCGATTTTCATGATAGTCGTCGGATGAACTGGCGGGGATGCTAGCAGAAGATGCAAGTGGGAACAAGCCAACCGGTGAGCCGCCACGGAGAAACACGCGATGAAAAAAGTACGGCCCATCGTGGAACGTTCCACGACGGGCCGTGCATACGCCTTCTAAAGCCTGAGGCGCCTCGAGCTTACTTGCCCGCCACCTCGACGGCGTCTTTCACCTATTGACCGGCTGTTTTCATATCTTGGCCTGCACCCTTCGCCTTCATTTTGGTCTTATGCGCTTTGGCCTTGCCCTTCATGTCTTCCTTCTTCGCCTTCTTCGCCTCTTTAGGGGCCTTTGTCTTGGCCTTCATCTCTACTTTCTTCCCCTTCACGTCGGCCTTCATGCCGTCTTTGTCCGCTTTCATCTGGCCCATCTCACTCTTCATGGCATCGTCCGCCAGGGCGAACGAGCTGGTTCCAATCAGGCACAATGCCGCGAACGCGACCACGATCAATCTATGCACGAGACACCTCCTCATCAACGGACGTTAAGTTCAGGACCATACCTCAATTGCTAGGTGAAGCCGATTGAAGCGTCGCACGGCATCCCTGGTCTGTCAAGCCGATGCGCAAATTCGACATGGCCCGTTCACGCACCAACAGACATCAATGTGGCACGTCCAGAAATCTTCGCAGAATCGCCTGCTCGATCCTCGATCTTCCTCGGTCCGGTGCTGGAAACCGCAGCACCAATTGAATGCGTCCAGGCTCGGACAGTTGGATCGTGATGCGGGGCTCCGGAGACGGCGCTTCGAGCAGATTCGTCTGCTCCAACAACTTCATCTGACGACCGGCTTCTTCCATATAGGGGGTACATTCAGCCCTGGCTGCCTCTAGCAGGTGCCGTTCAGCAACTCGCCAGTCGTCCGTGTCCTTGAGCGGAATCACCAGGATATAGAGACCATACGCCTGGCCCGGATTCTCTTTAATCAAGGCATTCGTAAACAGCAAACTATTCGGAAACACGGTTACACGACCCGTATAGAGATGTGACGCTTGGCCAGGACCGATCTCGAGAAGCTTGGTCGCAAAGATGTCATGATCCAAGACCACCCCTCGATGGCCAGCAATCTGAATGCGATCGCCGACAGAATAGACTTTCCCTCCCACCCGTAATGCCGCCCCGCTCAAGCAGAGAATCAACTCCTTGGTCGCCAGCACAAGCGCAGCCGCCAAGGCGACCAGAGATACAGTAAGGGCCTGCAGCTCGTGCGCCCAAATCACCACCAGCCCTATGAGTAACGCGAACAGAATAAAATTTCTCGTGGTCACGACCCAACGTCGCTTGGCCTCCATGGACATGGCCGAGTTCCTGGCAATCGAGCGCACAATAAGCATACGGGTGATAAGGAGGGTCAAAAGCAGCAGGAGCGACTTGAGGCTGTCGAGGACGATGGAACTGTCGATGTGTGGCACCCAGGCAGGCATGGATTACAAAGGCGAGATCATTGATTGGCCTTAAGCTGATTGCGGGTTCCCTGAACACATTCTTCCCGCTTCCACTGTTTGAGAATCTTCTGCTCGTTGAACGACAGCGTATAGCGATAGCAATAGAGGGTGGGCTTGGGTGCGTCTGTTGTTGCCTTGCCCAGCAAAGCCGCTGCCTGTTGCGTGGCATCGGTGAGGCTAGAGAGATTGATCGGATCCAATTCGTTGTCACTGACCGGAACTCGAAAGGTCCAGATCGTATCCCCGCCGAGCGCGGGAGTCTTGGCCGTATGTGGCGGTCCCATGCGCTCGGATATTTCTTCCTGTGTCAATCGATCAACGCCCTTGTCGAAATAGCGGTCACGCCAAGGACCGCCGCAGGCAAGGACCGATCCGGCGACGATCACGATTAGCAGCCCTTGCGTGGCTTCACGAGGAATCCAACTGGGAAGCATCATGGCTTGGGCCTATTGTGTATTTGCTGCCGGTGCTTGATTGAACAATAGAAGGCATACCCTTGAGCCAGCATCCCTGTCACCAATAACCCCAAGGCCGTCTGCATCCACAGTCCCCCTGTGTCTTCCAATCCATAGGTCCCGATAACAAACCCG
>DATNCR010000168.1:0-8592 GCA_035607135.1 Nitrospiraceae bacterium | reverse complement strand
GTTGGACAGTGCCAACAGATTCACCATCGCTTTGCCCTTGGCAGCCCGCCCGGCATCCGGAATCTCATGAACTTTCAGCCAATAGACCTTTCCGGCGTCCGTGAAAAACAGGAGCGAATCGTGCGTGGTCGCGGTGAAGAGAGTCACGACAAAATCCTCTTCCTTCACGCCCATCCCGATCTTGCCCTTGCCGCCGCGTCGCTGCGCCCGATACAGGGTCACTGGATTGCGCTTGATATAGCCGGCGTGCGAGATCGTGACGACCACTTCTTCATTCGCGATCATGTCTTCCAGGGTAATCTCGGCTTCTTCTTTGACGATCTGCGTGCGGCGGTCGTCCTTGTAGGCTTCACGCACCTCGATCAATTCATCCTTGACGATCGTACGAACCAGCGCGTCGCTCCCCAGGATCGACTTCAAACGCTCGATCTGTTTCAAGACCTCGGTATATTCCTCGATGAGTTTATTGCGCTCCAATTGCGTCAGCCGCTGAAGCCGCATCTCCAAAATGGCAGTCGACTGAATTTCGGTCAGTGCGAATTGCCGCATTAGACCGGCTCGGGCTTCATCCGGCGATTGAGCCCGTCGGATCAAGGTAATCACCGCATCCAAGTTATCGAGCGCGATCTTGAGACCCTCGAGGATATGGGCCCGCTCTTCCGCCTTACGCAGCTCGAACGCGGTCCGACGGACGATGACCTCACGCCGGTGCTCGACGAAATGATGCAGGATCTGCTTGAGACTCAATACTTCCGGCCGGTTGTTCACCAGCGCAAGCATGATGACCCCAAAGGTCGTCTGGAGTTGTGTCAGCTTATACAGATTGTTCAACGTGATGAGCGGAATTTCCCCGCGCTTGAGCTCAATGACGACGCGGATGCCGTCCCGATCGGATTCGTCGCGCAGATCGGAAATCCCTTTGATCCGTTCGTCTCGGATCAACTCGGCGATCTTTTCAATGAGCTTGGACTTATTGACTTGATAGGGCAGCTCCGTGACGATCAGCCGTTCGCGCTCCGTGCGTTCATCCGATTCGATCTTCACTTTGGCGCGCAATGTGAGGAGACCCCGTCCACTCTCATAGGCGGACTTGATCCCGGCTGTTCCATAAATAAATCCGGCCGTCGGAAAGTCAGGGCCTGGAATCTTTTTCATCAACTGGCTGGTCGTGATGTCCGGATTCTCCAGGAATAAGAGGAGCCCCTCGATCACTTCGCGGATATTGTGGGTTGGAATGTTGGTGGCATAGCCCACCGCAATGCCGCCGGCGCCGTTGACGAGAAGATTCGGGATTTTCGAGGGGAGCACCAGTGGTTCAACCAGCGACTCGTCGTAGTTCGGCCCAAAATCGACTGTCTCCTTGTCGATATCGGCAAGCATGTCCTCGGCAACTTTGGTCAGGCGGGCTTCGGTATACCTCATGGCTGCCGGCGGATCACCGTCGACCGATCCGTAATTGCCCTGACCGTCCACGAGCATGTAGCGCATGTTGAAGGGTTGCGCCATCCGAACGAGCGTGTCGTAGATCGCACTGTCACCGTGGGGGTGATAGTTCCCCATGATCTCGCCGACGATCTTGGCGGACTTCCGATATGCACGGTTCGATGCCAAGCCCATTTCGTTCATGCCGTGGAGAATACGACGATGGACCGGCTTCAATCCGTCACGCACGTCGGGAAGTGCCCGGCCGACGATGACACTCATCGCATAACTCAGGTACGACGAGCGCATCTCGTCTTCGATGGCGATCTGTCCTAATCTTTCATCAGGTGGCATCTAATTCTCCGCGGATGCTGAAAATGGTCCTGTTTTCACCCGGCCCGGCCCCTGCGCGCCAAGACGCGCCTTCCCGGGCTTCGTTCTCGGCTCGTGACACAAGGGGGGTCCGCCCCAGTTTTTCGCTGGCCTGCGGCCTTGCTGGATGACCATTCTGAGCATCCTAACAAGCAAATTCTTTCCTATACGTCTAGATTTCTAACCTCGAGTGCGTGAGCTTGAATGAAGTCCCGTCGGGGCTCAACTTCGTCACCCATCAGAATCGTGAAGATCTCGTCGACGCCGGGCACATCTTCCAGTTTGACTTTCAACAGCGTCCGGACCTCTGGATTCATTGTCGTTTCCCAGAGCTGATTCGGATTCATTTCGCCGAGGCCTTTGTAGCGCTGGATGCTGAGCCCGTGCTTGCCTTTATCGAGGATCGCCTTGACCAACTCAGCCGTCGCGGGCTGGAGCTGTTCTTGACCGTCTGTTTTTATCTTGTACGGCGCCCGGCCCAAGCCGATTGCCGACGGAGAGAGTTTCTGTAGCTCGCGAAACTCTGCGGAACCGACCAGCTCGTGCGTCACGGCAACGCTATGGGTAGCCCCATTGGCATGCAGCCGGCAGATGACTTTGTTCGATTGATGTTCTTCGTCTTCGACGATCTCCAACGTCGGTGTGAGCTTCGGATAGACCACCGCAAGAGTTTTTTTCACGTTGGCCATGACCTTCTTGAGAGCCGTCTGATCCTTGAGGTGCTCGCGATCGAGTCCCGGCTCATCCACAAATGCCCGCACCATACTGGCCTCGTGCGGCTTCTTGTTGAGCCGGCCGAGCAACGTCTCGAAGGCGATCAGCTTCTTCAGAATGGGTAGGAGCCGCCGGCCGGTAATATAACCTTGGGCCCCTTCCATATACACTTCCACATCCTCGACGGCGATATCAGCCAGGTGTTCGTTCAAGGCCATTTCATCTTTGAGATACCGTTCCGTCTTGCCCTTCTTTACCTTAAAGAGCGGCGGCTGCGCGATATAGATGTAGCCTCGCTCGAGCAGTTCCGGCATCTGCCGGAAAAAGAACGTAAGGAGCAGGGTCCGGATATGGCTGCCGTCCACGTCGGCGTCCGTCATGAGGATGATCTTATGGTACCGGGCCTTGCTGATATCGAACGAGTCTTTGTCCGCCTTTTCGCTCTCTTCGCGCTTACGGCCGATGCCGGTTCCCAGGGCCATGATCAGCGTCCGGATCTCGTCGCTCGAGAGCATCTTGTCGAAGCGCGCCTTCTCGACGTTGAGAATCTTGCCCTTCAGCGGAAGAATTGCCTGAAACTTACGGTCGCGCCCCTGCTTCGCAGAGCCGCCGGCCGAATCGCCCTCGACGATATAGAGCTCGCTCAAGGCCGGATCTTTCTCCGCACAGTCGGCCAGCTTGCCGGGAAGCGAGCCCCCGTCAAGTGCGCTCTTGCGCCGGATAAGCTCTTTGGCTTTCCGCGCCGCTTCTCGCGCGCGCGCCGCGTCGATCGCTTTTCCGATGACCTTTCGGGCCACCGTCGGGTTCTCTTCGAAATAGGTCCCCAGTGCTTCGTTTACCGCGGACTCGACGACACCTTTCACCTCGCTGTTGCCCAGTTTGGCCTTCGTCTGTCCTTCGAACTGTGGATTCCTGACTTTGACGCTGACAACAGCGGTGAGCCCTTCACGAACGTCGTCACCGGTGAGCGATTCGGTGTCCTTCTTGAGGAGATCGTTGGCGTTCGCGTAACTGTTGATCGTACGGGTGAGGGCCGCTTTGAAACCCACCAGGTGCGTGCCGCCCTCCTTGGTGTTGATGTTGTTCGCAAAGGAAAACAGGTTCTCCGAGTAACTGTCGTTATATTGGAGTGCAACCTCTAGCACCATCTCCGACTTCTCAACCTGCACGTAAATCGGCTTGTGCAGCGGCGTCTTGGCTTCGTTCAGATGCTCGACGAACGAGACGATCCCGCCCTTGTACTTGAATACTTGCTCTTTGACCGGTTCTTTCCGCTCATCCTTGAGGGTGATCTCGAGTCCCTTGTTCAAAAAGGCGAGCTCCCGCAATCGTTGTGCGAGCACGTCGAAACTGAAGTCGAGCGTTTCGAAGATCTGCCCATCGGACTTGAACGTGACCGTCGTGCCACGGCGCTTGGTTTTACCCGTCATCTTGAGCGGGGCAGTCGCCTTGCCTCGCTCGTACCGCTGCTCGAACACTTGGCCGTCCTGCCAAATCTCCAGCTCAAGCCATTCAGAGAGCGCGTTAACCACCGAGATCCCGACGCCATGGAGCCCGCCGGATACGGTATAGGCGCCCTGCTCGAACTTGCCACCGGCATGCAAGACCGTCAGCGCCACTTCGGCAGCAGACTTCTTTTGCGTCGAATGCATCCCGGTAGGAATACCGCGGCCGTTATCCACGACCGTGACGCTATCGTCGATGTGGATCGTCACCTCGATCGTCTCACCGAACCCCGCCATATGCTCATCGACACTGTTATCGACAACTTCATAGACGAGATGATGGAGGCCATCCACACCGGTGCTGCCGATGTACATCGCCGGTCGCTTCCGTACGGCATCCAGACCTTCCAATACCTTGATTTGGTCCGCGCCGTAGCTGTCGGATTTCGGTGCGGTCTCGGTGTCGTTACTGGCCATCAGTCTCCTAACTCCCACGAAGGTGCAACGGCGAGAGAAAAGAATCTTTCCTCTAGCAACTTAGCGTCAAATCTTAATTGGCATGACCACGCATTTGAACCCGGGGCTGTCTGCTTCCTGAATCAAACAAGGGCTTAGAGGATTATCCATTTGCAGAGAGATCGTCTCTCCGTCCATCACTCCGAGAACATCCAACAAGTAGCGGGCATTGAACCCTGTGTTCAAGGTTTCCCCTTCGTACTGTGCCGCAAGCTCTTCCGTCGCTTCCCCAAAGTCCGGATTGCTGGAGAACAGCGTCATCTGTCCGGAGACAAACGACACCTTCACCGCACTCGCTTTATCGCGAGACAGTACGGAGACACGCCGCAATGCACTTTCAAGCTCACTGCGATTGACCCCGATTTTCTTGCCACTCTCTTTCGGAATGACTTGCTGATAGTTCGGGTAGTTTCCTTCCATCAGCCGCGAAGTCAGCAGCAGTCCGCTCTTCCGGAAAATCATGAGATTTTTTGTGAACCCGATCAAAGGCTCGCCCTCGCCGCCCTCCTCCAAAAGACGCTGCATCTCATGCGCCGCTTTCTTCGGGATAATGGCTTTGATTTCTTGCGGAGCACCTTTGGCACCGGCCTTTCCAACCTCCTGCTCAGCAACCGCCAGCCGATGTCCATCAGTGCCGACCAGCCGCAAGATCGTTTTCTTCTCCGATGTGATCAGAGTCACCAAGAGCCCGTTGAGGATATAACGCGCGTCATTGTCGCCGGCAGCGAAGAGCGTCTTCCGAATCAGCTCCAAGAAGCCGGCTCCGGCGAGAGGAATGAGCCCTTCCCGTTCGATCGTGGGCAACGCAGGATAGTCGGTACTGGGAAGTCCAACGATCTTAAATTGGCTCTTGCCGGCATGAATCGTCGACCAACTATTATCACCCGAGGTGATTTCGATTTCACCGACCGTCAGCTCCTTGATAATCTCATAGAGTTTTCGAGCCGAAACCGTAATACCTCCAGGCTTCTCCACAGTAGCCTTGTACAGTCCGCGCATGCCGATTTCGAGGTCGGTGGCGACAATTTCCACCCCTTCCGGCTTCGCTTCAATCAAAATATTCGAGAGGATCGGCATCGTGTTGCGCTTTTCGACAACCCCTTGGACCCGCTGGAGACCTGTCAAAAGCTCAACTCGTCCCATACGCAGTTTCATCATCGCTTCCCCCTCAACGACGCCGTTCACGCTCGCAGGATCTGCTCCCTTAAGCTATCCAACGTGGCACTCAATGAACTGTCGCTATCTTTAGCTTTTGTGACCTGCTTGCAGGCATGGATGATCGTTGTGTGGTCTTTGCCTCCGAACTGCCGCCCGATCTCGGGATATGAGGAGTCCGTGAGCTCCCGACAGAGATACATGGCGATCTGCCTCGGATGCACCAGCGTCTTGCTCCGACGACGGGATTTCAGGTCGGCGATCTTCACGTGGAAGCGCGCGCCCACCGTTTCCTGAATATCATCCATCGACACAATCTTTTTCTTGGTGCCGATCAAATCCCGGAGTACGTTCTTCGCCATCTCCAGCGTGATCGTTTGGCCGGTGAGCGAGGCATAGGCACCGAGGCGCACCAGCGAGCCCTCGAGCTCGCGGATGTTGCTCTTCATCGTCGCGGCGAGGAATTGAATGACGTCTTCCGGCAATGTGACGCCCTCGTCCTCCGACTTTTTCCGCAAGATAGCAATCCGTGTTTCAACGTCCGGCGGCTGGAGATCCGCGATCAGCCCCCATTCAAATCGTGACCTCAACCGTTCCTCGATATCGGGCATGTCTTTCGGAAAGCGATCGCTCGAGAGGACGAGCTGCTTATGCGCTTCATAGAGAGCATTGAACGTGTGGAAGAATTCCTCCTGCGTGCGTTCCTTACCTGCCAAGAATTGAATGTCATCGATCATCAACATGTCGATATGACGATACCGCTTTCGGAGATCCATCATTTTGTCGTATCGAATGGAGTTGATGACCTCGTTCGTAAACTGTTCGGTCGTCAAATAGGCAATCCGGAGATCGGTCCGCTCTGCCACATAATTTCCAATGGCATTCAAGAGGTGCGTTTTCCCCAGCCCGGTCTCCCCGTAAATAAAGAGGGGGTTATAGGCTTTTGCCGGCTGTTCAGCGACTGCCATACAGGCGGCATGGGCAAATTGGTTTCCCGCGCCAACGACAAAGTTCTTGAACGTATACTTTGGGTTAAGCTGGATTCCCCGCTTCGTCCGCGACCCAGTAGGTTGGCGACTCGTTGCAGCGGTACTCCCGCTATTCTCAGGCTGTTTTATCGCGTGTTTCTGAAAGATCACGAACGTGACCGCTGTTTCTTCTCCACCTCGAGCAGTCGAAATGGCTTCGGCTAGGAGTGTCCCATAGTGTTGGCTTAACCAATCACCAAAAAATTTATTTGGGACACCCAGTTGAGCCGTGGAGTCCTCAATCCGTTCGAGATGAATTGGCGTAAACCAGGTGTCATAAACTTGTTTTGGCACTTTCCCTTGTATGTACGCGAGGGCATCCTGCCATTCGCTTGCGGTAGTCATAATCTCTGTATCATTCTTCATACACAGGCTTATTCACACCTGTGGATAACTTGGTACTTCGTGTGGTCTATCCTTCTAACACTCAACTATTATCAGACTTTCAAATGGCCATGGTCATTATATTCATAGGAGTTGTCACAGATTATGGACTCTGCATCCAGTGGTTACCCAGAGTCAACCCCCAACATTCTCCACAGCGATGGTGTGATATGAAGCGTTAAAATTCAACTCTTTAATTCCCATTCACAGTATCCACTGAGCCTACTCTTACTACTACTCCTACGACGGTCTTTATCCATGGTAAATACTTTAAGAGAAGAGTCATTAACGCATTTATAGAACAATGACGTGTTCCGATGAGAAAATTTTTTCAACAAGGTCATCGTATCTCAACGTCTGACGCGAATCACTCACTATCACTCCCTCACTGCTCACAGTAGCTCCCTTCACAGAAGAGAGGGTTGTCAATGTTGCTGGCTCAACAAAGACTATGTCCATATCTGCATCGCTCTCTCGAAACAGCGAGAGAGAAATGCGGTCCGGTTGTCGTCGAAGAAGATAGAGCGTCGCACTCATACAATCACGCAAAGATCTCTCAAAAAACCAGACTGCTATCAACCGACCGAAGTAACGTTCTTATGTCATCGGCTGGCATACATGCGACAGAGAAATCATCAGACCATGTATCCATTGCCGTTCCTGGCTCGACGATAAATGGCACGGACAAGTGTTTAAAGGAAGGAAGGTACTTCTCAAGAATATCAACATCGACTATCTCTTCCGTGTCATTCATTAAGAGAATCGGAGCACGACCGAGTAGGACGACAGTCGTCTCGTGATCCCCAGCACAAAGCCCCAACGCAATGCGAAGTGCCTCAACAGGACGAGCCGTCACACAAGGATCTTCCGAAATCACAACAGCGATACGTTTTGGCATAGGCGAATCAGCCGAAGTGAAAAAATATTATGTAAAGGCCAGAAACCGGTCGCACCCATCGATAATTCCTGATAACACCACGAGTCCAGACAAAGAAATTCTCGAGTCGATCATGACCGTTGGAACACCATGTTGCTGGCAACCATATGCACAGACAGACGTCTTGACCCCAGCATCAATGAGGCCAAGATAACGCGGATCTGTAGCAGTCTTCACCCCTTCGTCAATAAGGTAGAGATAGACATCAACCCCACGACGTAAGGCGGCTTCTGCCAACTGAACGACGGTCCCAACACTCGGGTGAGAAGGGGGTGTGGATAACAAAATACCCAGCCGACGATCCGTCATAGAAATAAACAAAAGACGCTAATATAATCAATTACTTACAGAATATGATCTGTGCGAGACTACGAGGTTTATTTCAGAAAGTCAACATGAAAAATTGAGTATATTTATGAAGGATATGTGCGAGTTTTCAAGAGGGAAGGAAGCCCTTCCAGAGGGAGTTCTTCTTGAGCTTTCGACTGAAGATCACGCAGGATGATGGAGCCTCGCACCGCTTCATCGTCACCTAAGAAAATGGCATAACGACATTTCGATCGATCGGCTTGGCGAAGATGGCCTTTGAGTGTAGTGACGCGATAGTCGGATTGGGCCG
>DATNCR010000166.1:0-4340 GCA_035607135.1 Nitrospiraceae bacterium | reverse complement strand
AACGACCAAGGACCGCACCTCATCAAAATACAACCGGGAGGAGTCGCAATGAAACCATCCAGACCGTTTACCGAACTGCCGCCATCAACCCAACTCCAAAAACCAGCTTTTGGAGGTTCGCTTACACTGGGCAAGCGAGTGCTTGGAGGCCTGGCCGTCTGCGCGGTGGCGATGCTGTCGTCCTGGATCGGGGCGCCGACCGCGGATGCTGTCGTATCGAACGAGTACAAGTTCAAGCTCCCTTTGGGACTGGAAGAGAGTGCCATGGTCATTCCTTCCGATAATCCCATGACGGTTCAGAAAGTCGAGTTAGGGCGGATCTTGTTCTTCGACAAGCGGTTGTCGAATGACAACACGATCGCCTGTGCGAGTTGCCACCTGATGCAACACGGGTTTACGGACGGCCAGCCGGTTTCCACAGGCATCCGAGGCCAGAAGGGCGGGCGCAGCGCGCCGGCATCCTTCAACCGGGTGTTCAGTAGCGCTCAATTTTGGGACGGCCGGGCCGCCACATTGGAAGATCAATCGATCGGTCCCTTTACGAATCCGATCGAGCACGGCTTTATCAATTACGACATCATGATTTCCAAGATGAAGAAGATCAAGGGCTACAATACACTCTTCTTGCAAGCCTTCGGCGAAGACATCTCGATTGGTCTCGTGGGCAAGGCCATCGCCAGCTTCCAACGCACCGTCCTTTCCGGCAACAGTCCGATGGACCGATTTGATCAGGGCGGAGAAGCCAATGCCATTTCACCAGAGGCCCAACGCGGCCTCCTCCTGTTCCGAGACAAAGCCCGCTGCACGAAGTGCCATTCGGGGTTCAACCTCACCGACGAAAAGTTTCACAACCTCGGCATCGGCTGGGACGACAACAAAGTGGATCTCGGTCGGTATATGGTCACCAAGAACGCGGAAGAACTCGGCGCATTTAAGACTCCGACTTTGCGGGAGATCGCCCGTACCGCCCCCTATATGCATGACGGCCGCTTCAAGACCCTCGAAGATGTCGTGAACTTTTACAACCAAGGCGGAGTGAAGAATCCACACCAGGATCCGTTGATCCTTCCGCTCGAACTGACGAAGGAAGAGAAGCACGATCTTGTGCAGTTCCTTCGCACGCTGAATGGAGAGGGGTACAAGCACGCCACAGCGCCGACCAGCTTTCCTCAGTAGGAAAGGAACGCAGCGTCACTCGCTTTGAAATAGGACGAGAAAATGCCAAGGCGGCGGTTCCGACTATAACAATCGGGCCGCCGCTTTGGTGCTTTTGGTTATATTGATCGAGGGAACGTGGACCGGATGGTCAGGGTAGCTTTCGGCTATGCGGCAGGACGATGACGCCGACAACCTCGTTTAGAACCTGCTCCCGGATGAATTTCAGTGCATGAACTGGGAGCAGGTAGATTGCTCCTCACCACATGATTTTTGCCGTGTCGAACCTTCATGTAAACCGGTTAACGGGATTCTTCAATCACTTCACTTTCACCAACCATCCACCGCTGGCATCGCATTGGTTGGGGCCTTTCGCCGCAACGTTTATTTTTGCGAAGGTTCCTTTTACGGCATCAGGGATTTTGCCGGTTACCTGAAACCCATCATGTTTTTCGGTCACTGTAACCGGTACCGAATGGTCTTTTATCGTCACTCTAATGCTGGTCGGGTTGGTCGAATGGGATGCAAAAAATGAAAATTCAGATTTTGGCGCCACCTCTGAATTATTCGCCGGCGAAAATTTCGACAACTTGGCCGTGCACGCGATAAGCCCACTGCCACCACCACTCTCACCGTAGCCCCAAACTGTGCCTGGGATCATCAAGACGATCGCTACCAAGAAAATGTTCCGCACTTTCATAGTGATGCCTCTCCTGTTATTAGTGAGTCGGTTGGCTGGTTGAGTACGACTGGCCCATGAACGGAATCCATTGTCAGTTACTTTTTTACAAAAAACAACCCCCGCGCGATTGAGCTAATTAATACGATTCTTCGCTCGTCGGACGGCAGCCGCATGGCTATCACATTCTCATAACCGCGATGAGATCCGCCCCTCCCTGTTGAAAACCATGCGCCAGCATGACAGCCGGGCCTCTTTGTTGGTTTTCCCGCCCATTGCATCTTGACAAGAACCAGGGAAAGAGCTAATCACATTGACCCGTTGGGGATTCTCAAGGGTGCTTGAGCCTCCCCCACTTCAAAAGCAACGTCCTAATTACCCGGAAGAGGATGGTCATGCTAAAAACTCTCGAACAACTTTTCGACAAATTGAGCGATCATTCGCCAGATGTGTCTTTTGAGGTGCAGTTCTGGGACGGGAAGAAAAAGTCGTACGGTACGGGTCAGCGGCAGTTCCTTCTTACCTTTGCGACAAAGCGAGCAGCAGAGCATGTGATCGAAAGCGGATCGTTAGGATTCGGCGAAGAGTATACGTCGGGACATATTCAAGTAGAGGGGGATTTCAGACAACTTCTTCGCTTCGGGACAGACGCTGCGTTCCTCAATCTACCTCTCGGGTTGAAAACGAAGCTCGCATTTCAGCACCTGCGTCAGACCTCACTCAACACGCTCTCGCGTGCCCCAAAACACATCGCGCACCATTACGATCTCGGGAATGATTTCTACAAGCTGTGGCTCGACGACAGCATGGCCTACTCTTGTGCCTACTTCCGTCATGAACACGACACGCTCGAGGAAGCACAGCAGCAAAAGTACGAACACATTTGTCGGAAACTTCAGTTGAAGACCGGAGAAACGCTGGTGGACATCGGCTGCGGCTGGGGAGGGATGCTGAGATACGCAGCCAAGCACTATGGCGTGCGCGGAGTCGGTTGCTCACTGTCGAAGCAGCAGGTTGAGTACGCGACCGACCTCGTGAAACGCGAGGGGCTGTCAGATAAGGTTTCGGTCGTGTTTGAGGATTACCGGAAGCTTGAGGGCCAGTTCGACAAATTCGTGTCCATCGGCATGTTTGAACATGTGGGGAAGCAATTCATTCCGACGTTTATGGAAAAGGCCAAGTCGCTCTTGAAGCGCAACGGCATCGGGCTGCTCCATACCATCGGAGAAGAGCGATCGATGCCAGGCGATCCCTGGACGTTGAAATATATCTTCCCAGGGGGATACATTCCCTCGCTCGATGAAATCGTTCGTACTATGGGAGAAACCGGACTGGTTCCGACGGACATCGAAAACCTCCGCCTGCACTATGCTAAAACGGTTGAGGAATGGTGCACGCGATTCGAGGCACAAACCAAAAAGATTGAGACGATGTTCGATGCGTCGTTCGTTCGCATGTGGCGAATGTTTCTCAATGGATGTGTTGTCAATTTTCGCTACGGGAACCCGCGACTCTATCAGGTTCTTTTCACCAACGGATTGAACAACACCCTTCCACTTACCCGTGAGTATATGTATCGATAAACCGCTTCTGGAACCACTTCAGCACAACGTTGATGTACACATGAAGACGTATGCTCTCCATGTTGCTTCTTCAGGGATGAGTCAATTCAGGACAAGGAACAGCCCTACACATGACGACAACCATCGCCTCTCGCTTGCAGGCCGTGCATGCTCGAATCGCCAAAGTGGCGCAATCACTCGACCGAAAACCGGACGAGATCACTCTGCTGGCAGCGAGTAAGACCAACCCGGCCGAGAACTTGAGGGAAGCCTGGGTCGCCGGACAAAGAATCTTCGGTGAGAATTATCTGCAGGAGGCATTGGCAAAAATGCAGAATTTGACCGATTTGCCGATTGAATGGCATTTCATCGGTCCGATACAAAGCAATAAGACCAGGCGCATTGCAGAGAATTTCTCATGGGTTCACAGTGTGGATAGAACAAAGATCGCCGATCGCCTGTCGAAAGACCGGTCCGAATCACAGCCGCCACTGCAAATCTGTTTACAAGTAAACGTGAGCGGAGAAGCGAGTAAGAGCGGTGTAGCGCCTGAAGAGCTGGCGAGTCTGGCCGCGCATGTCGTTCGCCTGCCCCGCCTAAAATTGCGCGGATTGATGGCCGTCCCTGAGCTCACGACCGCTACGGCCTTGCAACGCAGCCAGTTCCACATGCTGTGGCAACTGTTCGATCGGCTTAAGAAGGATGGATACGAACTCGACACGCTCTCCATGGGGATGTCAGAGGACCTGGATAATGCCATCGCCGAAGGCGCAACAATGGTGCGCGTAGGTACGGCGATTTTTGGACCACGGCGCTATCTGATCCCCGAGGAAATCGCCGCCCTCGCAGCCAAAAAAGCGCAAGGACTCTGATTGGCACACAGTCCTCTCTGGACTGCGCGCATCAGACGACAATCGCTCTTCTACCTTCCCCATTTGGGGGCG
>DATNCR010000158.1:0-4631 GCA_035607135.1 Nitrospiraceae bacterium | reverse complement strand
CGGCCCACTGCCCGCCTGAGGAACATGATTGAACGGTCCGTATGGATACAATAAGGGAAACACCGTGAGTGGGACTTATAACGTAACCAGCCAAGAGCGACGACAGCAGGTCTCGATCGCATTCATCTGCGGTGTGTGCCTTGGTGGGTTGATCACCGCCCTTGGCTTGCTCGCACTCGGCTGAAACCTCGGGAGAGTCTCCGTACCTCCGAACGGCTCAGTAGGAGTGTGCCCGAGATTTATCGGCGAGCGGGATCGCGTTTGGAGCGGTCTCCGTCATGGGGATTGCCTATGATCTGCGCGAGAGCAGGAACGGCGTGACTGATCAGGTCGCGGAGAAGACCCCGTCCAAAGCGGATCGCACCATGTCGTACTTCAGCGAGTTCATCATGGAGTACCTCTTCCAACTCAACCCACAATGTTGATCGACCGGCCCGGCCTTGGTCTCGCCCCCGGTCGTCCATTGCTCCATAGGGATAGAAGGGATAGACCCCGGACTCTTTCTGTTCGGACGTTGGCGCGCCATTCGTAGGCATAACCGCCGCACCCTTCGTGCCGGGCGGGTAATAGGGAATCACCCCGGACGGAATCCGCCGGGCGTCACGGTAGTACAGTGACCCGACTGCATAGCCGAGGACCAACGCCCCCCCGACAAACGCCCATGGGTGACGCTCAGCCTGAATATTTGGATCGAAGGCCTCCTTGGTCACCTGCATCGTGTCACGCACAGCAGAGGTCGTTGAGTCTTCGAGATGGGTCATCATGGTCCTCGCATGTTGCATGGTTGTACCGACATGTTGCTCGATCTGACTGAGCCTCTCCGCGATTGCCAATCTGGTCTCGGTGATCGCTTTCATGTCTTGGGCTATCTGCTCCGCGCCTCTATCCACGATCTTCCTCTTTTCCGATACGATGAGTGAACGTCCCTTTCGACACCCCTGAATATCTTTTCTCCACAATCTGCGGGTCAGCGTCTCCAAGACCGAGAGAGAAGGAATCCCACAGAGGATCCGATCAGCAGAGCCTGCAACGGATAGCGCCGGATAAGAGTTTCCACGTCTGCGACTACACCCTCCATTCCTCTGTCAGTGAAATACTCGGTCGAAGTTTCGATACCGTCAACAACAGTTCCCATCGCAGCAGTGGCGTTGTTCTTGGTTCTTCTCAAGGTCTTCTGTATCGTTTGTGCCGCCGAGTCGATGGTCTGATCGATCGACCCAGCCAATTCTTCGGCCCTTTCTGCTACCCCCGCACCCGTCTGTCCCCCAGCCCCGCCGTTCGGTTCCATATCATGTTCCCTTTTCGGAGCCATCTGAACCTCCTTTTCGACTCTATTTTGTCGACCCGGTTTCGAGAGGGATCATCGCATGGGTTCGTCCGATCAACCACTCGGAATTCCCCCAGTGATTAGGAATTGTATATTTAGATCACCGAACTGCACTCACAACGTCTTGTCAGCCAACTCGTGAGCGCTTGGCAGGTTCTCGCGGGAATCAGCCGTGACCGCAATGATCGTATCGTTTCCTTCTTGCTGATATTCCTCCTGATAGATCACCAGCATTTCTAGGGCGACGGCCAGGAGAATGGGGCCGAGAACCAGGCCGAGGAAACCGAAATAGGCGAGGGCTCCGAACGATGCGAGGTAGAGAGGGAGCACCGGGAGGCGGGCCCTCCCACAAACCAGGAGGGGCTGCAGGAGGTTATCCATCAAGCCGACCAGGCCGGCACCGACTGCAATGAGGACGACACCTTTGACCACTGCGCCGCTGAGCATCAGATACAGTGCAACAGGCACCCAGACAATCGCCGTACCGCCGACGGGAAGCATGGACAGCAATCCGGACAATGCGCCCAAAAATACCGCAAAGGGCACGCCCAAGAAATAGTACGTCATCCCGGCCGTCACGCCTTGAGCAAGGGCGGTCAACAGCGAGCCGTTCACCACCGCCTTGATCGTCAAATGGAGTCGCTCGGAGATCTTGACCTTGTGCCCTTCCTCGAGGGGAATCGCCCTGAAAATGGTGCCATACGCATAGGGCCCGTCACGGAACACGAAAAACAATGTGAAGAGCATGACCAGAAAGTCTGTCGCGAGCACCAGCGCATTCTTGGCAAAATCCACCCCCTGTGAGAGGAGAAAGTTACTAATCGCTTTCCCGCCTTCCAGAAGCGAGGTCTCGACTCGTCCGCTGCCGGCGACGATGAGGCGGCCCACCATCTCCTGGCTTAGGACTCCTATACCTGGAATATTCGCGAACAGCACGCCGAGATCGTTGAGATGTCCTCCCTTCAGCCATTCTGAGATCTGATCATAGGCCTCCACACCCTGCTGCCCGGTGAGAACAATGCCGTACACAGCGGGAAGCACGGCAATCATAAGCACTCCTGCGGTCATGATTGCAGCAGCAACATTTTCGCGATATCCGATGCGCACCAACAATCGAACGTACAGAGGGTACGTCATAATCGCGAGGAGCAATGCCCAGAGAATCGAAGAAAAGAACGGACGGAGAACCAGCCCTAGTTCCCAGAGGAGCAGGAGAAATATAAGCAGAAATGTCACGGTAAACAGTTGTCGTCTAGACATAGGCTCAAAACCGGCGAGACGAGATGATCGAAGAGGAGTTTAGAACACCGCAACATGCCACGAGTTCATGTGTACCGCGTGCGCACCCACTCGGCGATCCTTTTCGCATCGCCTAAAATGGTTTGGACGGTTCGTTGCGGGACCATGTGAACGGACCTTGCAACCCCTCTCCCTGCTGCCACGAGCCCCCAGGCCCCGCCCAAGAGAACGATGCATACGATCGCGGCACAGACCCAAGCAGGCAATCCTGTATATTCGAAGAGGATCAGCACACAGACCGCAGCAACGACACACAATCCGACACCTGCCAGCGCCAGAGCGATCCCATACAAGAAGGCTGCCTTCACGATCTTGCCGGTTTCATATTGAACTTCGTGTCGGGCCAGCATCAATTCCTGGCGCATGAGGATACGCACATCGCTCAAGAGTCCGGCCACCGCTGATTCAACCCAAGATCGACCTGTGTCCTGTGTCATGATTACCCCAACCTTTGTCTAGACCCAGGCCCGAGGCCTTTCAGCCATGAGTTCACGGATTACTCAATGACGGGGATTGGATTTGCAGATTGTTGTTCACCATCTTCACCCCGGCCACTTCTCGTGCAATTTCTTCCGCGCGCATTTTATCTGCCACCGATCGAACCACACCGTTCAGTGAGACGACACCCCGGTCGGTATCGACGTTAATACGCGAAAAATTCGACAGTTTATCGGCCGTTAACTTTCCTTGAACCGAGGCGGTCGCGGTTGCATCGTCTATCGTTTGGCCTGCCGTTTTTCCGTTTACGGATTCGCAGGCCGTCAGGAGCATCAGACTGACTCCAAATAGGCCCATCATGGCTCTGTGCTTCATAACGACCTCCTCCCGTTGAAAGCAATTCCTATTGGCGCGGCCTGAGGCATGGCACTCAGCGCGGTTGTGACGTCAGTTCGTCCCGCACGTCTTGTGCTGTTTTTCTTCCAGCCTCGGCATAGGCCTTCACCTTTGTGCCGGTCTCGTGCAACGACTCCTTGCCCTTCTCGACGAATTCCTGACCACGCTCCACCGCACTGTCCACCGCTTCGGCACCGCGATTGACCTCCTCAGCAAGTTCATCTTTGGCGCGGGCGGCATAGTCGCGAAGCAGCCGGCGTATCTCCGCGCCGGACTGTGGAGCGAAAAGCAACGCAACACCTGCACCGACCAGCGCCCCCAGAAGAAACCCCGATGAACCTCCTCCTTCAGATCTGTACAAATGTTCCATGTGTGCTGCCTCCATTCATTTGACTCTATTTGGCACTAATGACGGCAGGTCCCACCAATTTCCAGGGATGGCTTCATCGCTTGTTGCTTGGATTGTCACCCTCCAAACCTGGAGCCTGACCTTGTGGCAATGCCTGAGACCCGCTGGCACCTCCGTGGGAGGTCTCTGACTCTCCCATTGGTCCTCCCGCAGCCGGTGAACTCGTGGCACTGCCTTCGCTATGCCCGGCCTTCGGTTGGGACCTCACACGTTCAATCTCATTCATGCGGTCTGAGATCTCCGGCGACATATCCTTGGCGTTCGGTGCATTCATGACGGTCTTTAGATCTTCCTTTTTCATATTCAGCCGAAGCTGGTCATCTTTTTTCTCAAACTGGCTCCAGCGGAGAGGGACCAATGTTTTGGAATCGCTCGGCATCAAAACCACGTACTCGATTTCGCCGGTCTTCTGATCCTTGAACACACGCTTGATCTGCCCGAGCGTGTCACCTTGTATTCCACGCACGGACTGCTGTAGCCATTTACTGTCAGTCACTTCCTGCAGCTTCCCTTGCTGAACAGGTGTGCCGGCATACTCATCGGGGATTCCCGACTGGCCCCCCGTCAAATCGGTGCGCTTATCCACCGGTGTCGTCGTGTGTTCCTTCGATCCTAGTCCGCTCCCCTGCTTGCTCGAATCCGCCACCAACAAGGCAGCGTTGTTCAATGGCTCAGCACAAACAGTCCCAGCAAGCCCTGAGGAGATGACAGCTGAGATCACTCCCGCAGCGATGAATTGGCATTTCATATTCTTTCCTCTCA
>DATNCR010000153.1:0-3569 GCA_035607135.1 Nitrospiraceae bacterium | reverse complement strand
GGCAAGGGCCCAAAGACTGCCAAGGATCTCACCTGGGACGAAGCAAAGCGGGCGATGAAGGTGCTCATTGAAGGAGAGGCCACGCCGGCACAGGTGGGCGCCTTCCTCATGGCTATGCGGATCAAGATGGAGTCTGTCACCGAGCTGGCTTCAATGACCGCAACGGCGCGTTCCTATGTGGCGCCTGTGCCAATCCCACGAGACCTCGGCGTTGTGGATCTGCCGAGTTACGCAGGGAAACAAGAAACCTTCCATGCCCTTACCGCCGCTGCCATCGTCGCTACGGCGGCAGGTGCGTCGGTCTTGATGCATGGGTATGACGGGGTTCCTGGCCGCCCAGGGAATGCCGGGATGCTCAAGGCTTTGGGGGTGCCGATCGACCTGGATCCGAAAGCGGCGGCAGAGGCGGTGTCACGGCATGGATTCGCCTATCTCGATATCGCCCTCTACCACCCTCCGATCTATCGATTTTTAGAGATGCGACAAGAGCTGGGAGTGCGGAATGTGTTTCATCCGATTGCAAGGCTCTTGAATCCAGCTCGCGCCGAGTCACAGATTATTGGGCTGTCCCATCCTCCTCATTTTGAGAAGACGGCTGAAGTGTTGCGGATGTTGGCGTGCCCGCGTGCTCTCGTGGTCAGCGGTGTTGAAGGCGATCCGGAGCTGTCGATTGCCGCGCTTACACGGGTTCTAGAACTGCGAGACGAACGAATGACGCCCCTCTCGTTCGCGGCAAAAGATGCCGGCTTGCCATTGGGCACGCTGCGCGACATGGCCGGCTTCCCATCGAACCACCGCGACAAGGAAGCGGAGCTACTCCGACGGATCCTCCACAATCAGGTGCAGGGAGGGCCCTATCACTGGGTATTGATGAACGCGGCATTGATTCTGTACGCCGCAGGCAAGGGGACAACATGGGTCTCGTGTCTCCCGCTTGCACGTCGAGCGCTCGAAGAGGGGGCGGCGGCGCGGAAATTAGAGAAACTGACTCAGGAGCCGGTGGGCATAGGCGTCACCGGCCGAACTCATTGACCACAGAAGAGGATCGAGTCCGTGCAACATCTTCGCCAATTGGAAGACCAGAGTGTCTACATTCTTCGAGAAGCCTATAAACATTTTGACAACCTGGCCATGCTGTGGTCGATGGGGAAAGATTCGACCGTGCTGCTTTGGTTGGCGAGAAAGGCTTTTTTCGGCCATGTGCCGTTCCCTCTTTTGCATGTCGACACGAGCTACAAGATTCCCGCCATGATCGAATATCGAGACCGAATGGCTCGGGAGTGGGGCATCAAATTGGTCGTGGGACAAAACAAAGAAGCGCTTGCAGCCGGGATGAATCATACGCTGGGTCGTGTGAACTGCTGTACGGCCTTGAAAACCAATGGACTTAAGCAACTGATCGAGCAAAAAGGCTATACGGGCATCATTCTCGGTGTGCGCGCAGATGAGGAAGGGACGAGAGCCAAGGAACGATACTTCTCGCCGCGTGACAAACATGGTGATTGGGATTTCCGCGATCAGCCGCCGGAACTCTGGGATCAATTCAAGACGACCTTTCCTCCGGGCACACACATCCGAATCCATCCGCTGCTGGATTGGACGGAGATCAATATTTGGGAATACATCAAGTTCGAGAACATTCCCTTCATGGATCTCTATCTCGACAAGGGGGATGGGACTCGCTATCGGAGTCTCGGCTGTGCGCCCTGCACGATGCCGATCAGATCCACGGCGAAGTCCGTGGACGACATTATCGACGAGTTGCGGCACACTACGGTGGCAGAGCGATCGGGCCGCGCACAGGATGAAGGGCGGGGGATGGAGTTGCTACGCAAAGACGGGTACATGTAATGAGGATGATGAAAAAGACCCCCAACTTCGTTCTCGGCTCATCGAAATCCTCAACGTACCCCGAAGGGTACGCCTCCGGTTTCGACTCGCCTCGGGCCTCGTTGGATGGTCTTTTTGATCATCCTCAATAAAGCAAATGACTGTGGACAATCACACTCAGAAACCATCTGACAATCTGAATATCGTCATTGTTGGGCATGTAGACCATGGGAAGTCCACGTTGCTGGGGCGTCTCTATGCCGATACGGGATCGTTGCCGGATGGCAAACTCGAAAAGGTCCAAGCGATCTGCCGGCAGCAGGGCAAGGAGTTCGAGTACGCGTTCCTCTTTGATGCCTTCCTTGAAGAGCAAGAGCAGGGAATCACCATCGATACAGCGCGGACGTTCTTTGGCTGGAAGGGCCGACACTACATCATCATCGATGCGCCGGGACACAAGGAATTTCTCAAGAACATGATCTCCGGGGCGGCGAGGGCCGAAGGGGCGTTGCTGCTGATCGATGCTTTGGAGGGAGTGAAGGAACAGTCCAAAAAGCACGGCTATCTCTTGTCGCTCCTGGGCGTACGCCAGTTTGCCGTCGTGGTGAATAAGATGGATCTGGTCGGCTATCGTCAGGATGTGTTCGACGGGATTGAAAAGGAATATCGGGAGTTCCTCGGGCAGTTCAAGGCAGTTCCCCGGCAGATCATTCCGGTCAGTGCCAAGCTTGGAGATAATATCGCCAACCGGAGTGAACAGATGTCGTGGTACAGCGGCCCGACTGTGCTGGACGCTCTCAGTGCCTTTCAGAAGGAACCGGGGCGTACCGAACAGCCGCTTCGCCTGCCGGTTCAAGATGTGTATAAGTTCGACGCCCGTCGCATTATCGCCGGACGGGTCACTGCGGGGCGATTGAAGGTCGGGGATTCCCTGGTTTTCTCACCCTCGAACAAACGGGCCACGGTTAAATCGATTGAAGCGTTCAATGTTGATCCCCCGCCGGTAGAAGGTCCTGCAGGCCAGTCAGTCGGTGTCACGCTCGACGAACAGATCTTTGTCGAACGAGGAGAGGTGGCCTCGCATCAGGAACATCTTCCGCTCGTATCGACAGCCTTCCGAGCCAACGTGTTCTGGCTGGGTCGGAAGCCCTTGGAACGAGGGCGGAGATATCAGCTCAGAGTGGCGACGAAGGAAGTGGACTGCGAAGTGGCCACGATTCACCGGATCATCGACACGATGGATCTGGCACAGCAGCAAGGCAGCAGCATGGTGAATAAGAATCAGGTTGCTGAGTTGACGATTCGAGCCAAAGCGCCGGTCGCGTTCGACCTGTCGGCCTCGTTTGAATCGACGGGTCGGTTCGTCCTTGTGGATGAGTATGACATCGCCGGCGGTGGAATCGTGACAGAACTGGTGCATGACGATCAGGAGTTTCTCCGAGAAGAAGCCCGACAGCGCGATTTTGCTTGGGTGAAGGGTGAAGTCGGCGTCGAAGATCGTGCGCAGCAGTATGGTCACCGTGCCGCCATCGTGCTGGTGACCGGCGGGCGGCATACGGGGAAATCTTTCCTTGCCAGGACCATCGAAGCGAGGCTAGTCGCTGATGGCCGGCACGCGTACTTGCTCGACGGAGAGAATCTCCGACGCGGGCTTGATGCAGACCTCTCGGAGGGAGAACGTGGACAGGCGACCGAGATGGCTCGCCGCTATGGCGAAGTAGCAAGATTGCTTGTCGATA
>DATNCR010000136.1:0-11624 GCA_035607135.1 Nitrospiraceae bacterium | reverse complement strand
AGGCCCATCAGTGCCATACTCAGTGCAAGCCATCCAAAGAGCCCCATCGCAATTCGGGTTTCTAGGCTGATGGACGTATCTGTTTTCTCTTTCACGCTCTGATCTCGATTCTCGGTCATGATGGCTCTCCAGGAGTGGGCCTATACCGGTTACGTAGAGGTGCCAAGCAAAGATTATGCCCTATCAGATAGGAAGTGGACTCGTGAGCTACTATGGATAATTTCAGGAGCAGAGGGGGGTTATTACGGAATGGACCGATTCAATATAAGTCAAGACAATTACATGAGGTACAGAACCTATATGACTGATAATTCAATGGTAAATCTCAATTAACAGAAGAGTTATTTCATCAACTCATGACAAGATAACTCTCACGCTATTTGGGATCATTATGCTGATGGTAACACCACACCACTTCTTCAACTCTACAATGGACCATGAGAGTCACAAACAGATCTTGTTCAGAAGTGTTCGGTTTTGGAGCGTAATTTGCCGAAGTGATTTTGGGGGGTAGGGGTGCCAACGATTCAATGCACAGGCGGAGGTTCCGCATATAACGTGGTAGACGACGCATCATAAATCGCCAGGGAAACAATGTCTCCTGGTTGAGAGGATATCGCACGCTTGTCCCAGATGACGGTGACATTGCCATCCGATTTTCCCATACCCTGCTCGGCAGATCGTTTGGCATTCCCTTCGACCAGGACTGGGACTGTCGTGTTCAGATATTCCCGGTTGCGCTCGTAGGAAATATTCCGTTGGAGGTCGAAGAGTCGCGTGACCCGCTCGGTCTTTATCGACTCGGACACATCGTCAGGAAACTTGCGGGCTGCGATGGTGTGCTTTCGCTCAGAGTATTTGAAGATAAACGCCGAATGAAACCGTAACTCCTCCACAAGCCGGTACGTATCGGCAAACTCGTCATTGCTTTCCCCACAGAAACCACAAATAACATCGGTGCTGAGGACGATGTCGGACCGGAGGGTGCGGATACGGTTGACTAAGGCACGATATTCTTTATTCGTATAGGTGCGATTCATCAAACCGAGTATGCGGTCGCTGCCAGATTGCAGCGGTAAATGGATTTGTTTGCAAATGTTGGGATGGGACGCAACGGCTTCCAACAATGAAAGCGGAAAGTCCTTGGGGTGCGGGGAAGTGAAGCGCACGCGCTCGATACCAGGCACATCCGCGACGGCCGTGATCAATCGTGCAAAATCCCAGTTGCCGTATCGGTATGAATTGACGTTTTGTCCCAGGAGCGTGATCTGCTTGAATCCTTGCTCGGCGATTCGCCGAGCCTCCTGCACGATTCCTTCCGGATCGCGAGAGCGCTCACGCCCCCGAGTGTAAGGGACCACACAGAAGCTGCAGAAGTTATCGCAGCCTCGCATGACGGCGATCCACGCGTTCACCCCATCGTTTCTGTCGGGGATGACATCGTGATAGGTTTCATATTCTGAAAGGTCGACCGCGAGTCCCTTCTGATCCAGCCCCTCTTCTTGCGAGAGCATCGCATTGCGGATCAACATCGGTAACTGACGATAGGCATCGGGGCCGGCAAGCACATCAACCAGCGGCTGAACGTCTGTCAGCTCCTCCTTCAGGTTTTGTGCCATGCAACCCAACACGCCTACGACCAACGGACGTTGCTGCTTGAGTTTCCTGAGCTCGGACAGGTGTTTATAGACCTTATTGTGGGCATTCTCGCGAATCGCGCAGGTGTTCATCAGAATGACGTCTGCACGTTCTCTCTCGTCGGTAAATACGAACCCATCCTGTTTCATCAGTGAGCGAACGAGTTCTGAGTCGTACTCGTTCATCTGACAGCCGAAGGTCTCCAGATGTACGTGAGTCGCAGTCGGTTTGGCCTTCATAGAACCGGTACCTTTCGCACGGGCTGATGTTCCCCCGTGAGCCGACCCAATGCCCATCGATCGGACGCGCCAATAATCCGTACCTCTTTTAGCTGATTGGTCAGGTCGAGGGTTGAGGGAACGCCCACCTTCAAGAAGTTTGGGGTCACCCCCAACCTGAAGCCGTCCGTGCTTCCTGACTCGAAGAGTACGGATACGGTGGATCCGATATATCGCTCCGCAAAGGCAAGCCTTTTCAGACGGGACAGATCGGCGAGTATTTTTGCACGTTCCCGAGCCACTGCGATCGGTACCTGGTTGGCTAGCTTTACAGCAGCGGTACCAGGCCGTTGCGAATAGGTGAAGATATGGAAATAGGAGAAGGGAAGCTCACGCACAACGTCCAGCGTATGCTCGAATGCTTCGTCGGTTTCTCCCGGAAATCCGACCATGATATCGGTTCCCAGCCCGAGGTGAGGAATCGCTGCCATAGCTCGGTGAATTAGGTGCCTAAATTCATCCACGTGGTATGGACGATTCATGGACGACAAGATCCTGTCGTCTCCGCTTTGCAAAGGGATATGGAGATAGGGACAGAGCTTCGCAGAAGACGCCATCCGATCTAAGAGGGCGTGTGTGATCGTCGTCGGCTCAATGGACGAAATCCTGATTCGCTCAAGTCCGTCGATTGCCTCCAATTGTGCGATCAACCCGACCAGATCCAGTCCCTCCTGGCGATACTGCCCGATGTTGACGCCGGTCAGGACCACTTCCTGAAAACCTCCTGCCACAAGGATCTCGGCCTCCCGAATCACGTCATCCCAGAGGCGACTTCGCTCATGTCCTCGCGCGAAGGGGATCAGACAGAAACTGCACATGACGTTGCAGCCGTCCTGAATCTTGAGCAACGCTCTTGTGGAGTCCGGTTCGCCATACTCCGGTAAGGTGAAATCCTCTCGGTCGATGGTGCGAGAATGGAGTACTTCCGCGTCCGGTTGCTTTTTCAGGGCATGGGGGGCAGGAAGAAACGATGGTAAGTCCCATTTGAATTGATTGCCGACAATGAGATCGATGCCGGGAATGGTGCGCAGCTCTTGAACGCCGGTCTGGGCGTAACAGCCGGTCACCGCGACAAAGGCATCGGGGGAATGTCTCAACGTCTTGCGAATGACGTACCGGCAGGTACGTTCTGCATCCTCTGTCACGGAGCAGGTATTGACGACGAGCAAGTCTGTCGGTTCTCCGAACTCGACGATATGATAGCCATCGTGCCGCAAGCGAGCGGCGAGTACGGCTGTTTCTGCTTGGTTCAGTCGGCAGCCGAGTGTATGGAGGGATGCACGTTTCATGATCGTCGGGCCATTATAGGAAGATCCTTGCGACGGGAGCAAGGATCCGCAGCGAGTTCTTCATGTCGTGTATGTCCTCGCTTGATGGCCCTAGAAGGCCATGGTAGACTCCGTCGACCCCACCCGCCTCATTATTGTGAGTTTGTTGTGACAACTTCGCAGATGGCGGTCTCGGTCTTGACGGTATCCCTTCTTTTCCTTCTTCCGGGATCCGGAGGGTGGACGAAGGAAATCCTTCCTCTCGAACCCGACCTCGCGACAAGAATTGACGAGCACTACGATCATGAGGCCCGGCTCTTCTTGATGTTGTTTTCACTCAAAGGTGACGGGCACGTCGACTATGTGACAGGCCGGTTGGTTCGAGAATATACCCGCAGTACCTACGGGAATCCTGTGTATCAAACTGAAGCCTACCCCTTGTTCTACTGGTGGAACCACACTATGTATAACGATCCGGAACAGGATGGCGTGAACGGCAACGAACGGGTCTATCAGGAAAACGTGGAATTTGATCTTTCACGCTATAAGCCCTGTACATTCAATGGACAGCCCTGTTGAGGTTCAACACCCTGCTGCAGGGTGTGGTCATCCGGTGCTTCTGCAGGCGACTTCTTCTTCCTCGACGCCGGTCCACCCTCGAAATTTCTCCCGTGACAATTGATGCCGTGGGATCCGCTTCGTTCAGGGTCCGCGACCTTGCATCTGCCTGCCTCTTCTTTGCTTCGTGACGAATGGCCCTACTGCACAGGCTTCGACCGATTGATTTCAAGAATGTCCTGAACTGTCCCTTCATTCCGATGATATGCTACCCCTTCATGCGTACTGACACGTCTCGATGAAAACAGCATCGCTCATCCAAGTCCTTGCGAACCGGCGCATCGGCATCATGTTGCCTTTGGGTTTTGCCTCGGGGTTGCCATTGGCCCTCACCGCCGGGACACTCCAGGCCTGGCTGACGGTTGCCGGTCTCGACCTGAAGACTATTGGTGTCTTTACGCTCGTCGGTCTCCCGTACACCCTGAAATTCTTGTGGGCTCCATTTATGGACCGTCTGGTCCCTCCCTGGCTGGGACGCCGGCGAGGATGGATGCTGGTGATGCAACTGTCTGTCGCTCTCGGATTAGTGGCCATGGCGGTGACTGGGCCAGGCCAGCGTCCGGAAATACTTGGAGTCCTGGCCCTCGTGGTGGCCTTCCTCTCTGCCTCACTCGACATTGTATTCGATGCCTATCGGACCGACGTGCTCTTACGTCAGGAACGAGGATTCGGTGCGGCTGTGTGGGTGAATGGCTATCGATGTGCACTGTTGGTTGCGAGTGCCGGCGCCCTCCTGTTGGCCGACCATATCGGCTGGCCAAACACCTACTTGCTGCTGGCTGCGTTAATGGCGGCAGGAGTCGTCACGATCCTGGTTAGTCCGGAACCGTCAGAGCCCGGTGCCCCGCCGGCAAGCCTGGCCGAAGCGGTTGGGGGACCACTGAAAGAATTCTTTACGCGTCCAGGGGTGATCGGTCTCCTCGCCCTCATTATTTTCTATAAAGTCGGAGATGCCGTCGCGGCTTCGCTTCAAACGGCGTTTCTTATAGGGGGGATGGGCTTTTCGGTCAGCGAAGTTGGGTATGTGAAGGGCCTTGGGATCGGGGCCACACTCGCCGGTGCTTTGGTCGGGGGCCTCGCAATGGCCAAGATGGGGATGGTCCGGTCGTTATTGCTCTTTGGTCTCTTGCAAGCGGTCTCAAACTTGGGGTTCATGTGGCTTGCCTGGATGGGCAAGAGTTATATCGCGCTCACGACATCGATTCTCGTCGAGAATGTGACCGGTGGCATGGGCACCGCAGCATTTGTCGCACTGATCATGTCGTTGTGCGACCATCGTTATACGGCAACCCAGTTTGCGTTGCTGTCTTCGCTGGAAGCGCTCGGACGAGTGTTCTCTGGTCGTCCGTCGGCCGAATTAGTCGGCATGGTCGGCTGGGCACAATTTTTCTTTTGGTCGTTTCTGATCGCTCTGCCCGGTATTTGGCTGGTGTGGGCTCTCCGAGCGCAGTTGGATCAAGAAGCCGGTCGTGCGGCGCAGGCCAGGGCCGGATCAGCCGATCTATGACTACTGGATACGGCGCAGGAGGTACAAGACGGACAACATGAACGTCTGAAGGGAGGCGAGGAAGAAGGGGACAAGCCACACCCACACATTCTTTCCGTGCATGCGGGCTTGATCGATCATCCAAAAGGCTGCGACAAGGGGGCTGCTCCAGATAAACATGATAATCCTCTTGATACAAGCAATGTGAGCAGCATGATTGCCGCAACAGGCCTGTCACGCGTACATTTCCATCAAACCTGGCATGCATCGGTTCTATAGCAATCAATCGAGGGGCCTGGGATGAGCATCTTGCGTTTGAGCCTGGTTGTGACGGCATTAGCTGTGAGTGTCATGCTGGCACTGACGAATCCCACCACGGATCAATATTTGGGCTTCGTGCAAGCCGAACTCAACAGGGCGATGGATCGAATGGATGGGTCCACACCGGAACGGGAAGGAGCGGTGGTCAGAAATATCTTTCGCAGGCACAGTCAGGAGTTACTCAATAGCATAGTGCGCCCACACACCCTTCGTCAAAATTGGGGATTGCTCAGTCGATTTGAAACCACTGTGCTGGGCACCAAGGTTGTGGTCATCGGCATCGGTAACCAGTTTATCCCCGTTGAAGGAGTAGATGAAGCTATTCTGAGCCTTGGTCGCCAAGTATTTTAGTTTTTTTTGTCCCTGTCTATTCCGGGATCGTAAAATGAGGCCCGTTTCCGAGCACAATTCTGTGGATAAATAGGCGAAATTCCCCGAGAGTTGGCGATCTCCAATCATTTGCAGTTATCCACAGTTTTTCCTCTGTTTCCCCAGCCAGACCACTACATTTGGTATTGACAATCCGGCCTGATAGCTATATGTAGATGCCCCGTGATGAATCGATTGTCGAAACACGAAATATCTGGTGCAAAGCACAGGGCATTGATCTAGAAGTCTGAATGTTTCCATCCATGTGGGGCTGTAAGCTATCCCACACAAACGACGCAGCCTGGAGGAGGGAAAATCGTGAGAATAGAACGCCGATTTACACGTCGCGGGCAAAGTCCCTATGAGGGTCTACCGTTCGTGAAACGTTCGTCGGAAATTCGCAATCCCGACGGATCGACCGTGTTTAAGTTGGAAAACATCGACATTCCAGAGCCTTGGTCCCAGCTTGCGATTGATATTCTCGCCCAGAAATATTTCCGGAAAGCCGGAGTGCCGCAGCGAGATGAACAGGGGAATCCGCTCATTGGGCCAGATGGTAAGCCACAGTTGGGAGGAGAGCGTGATTCTCGGCAAGTGTTTGAACGGCTCGCCGGTTGTTGGACCTCCTGGGGGAAGAACTTCGGCTATTTTAAGACCCCGGAAGATACCGATGCCTTTCATGATGAGCTTTGTTACATGCTGGCGCATCAGATGGCCGCGCCGAATTCTCCCCAGTGGTTTAACACCGGGCTTCATTATGCCTATGGACTCTCCGGGCCTGCGCAAGGGCATTACTACGTCGATCCCAAGACCAATGAAGTTGTCAAAGCGACCAATGCATTTGAGCATCCGCAGCCGCACGCGTGCTTCATTCAATCGATTGAAGACGACCTGGTCGGCGAGGGCGGCATCATGGATCTCTGGGTGCGGGAGGCGCGTCTGTTCAAATATGGATCCGGGACCGGGACCAACTTCTCCAAGCTTCGTGGTGACGCCGAACCGTTGTCAGGCGGCGGCAGGTCATCCGGATTGATGTCCTTCCTTCGCATCGGCGATCGAGCCGCAGGTGCCATTAAATCGGGTGGGACAACCAGACGGGCTGCCAAAATGGTCTGCCTGGATTTGGATCATCCCGACATCGAAGAATTTATCAATTGGAAAGTCGTGGAAGAGCAAAAAGTCGCCGCCATGGTGACCGGCTCTAAAATCTGTGCACAACGCCTCAATGCCGTTCTCAAGGCCTGCCACGTCGTCGATGGCGCTGGTCAGGGTAAAGTTGAGATCGACCCCAAGCAGAATCCGATCCTCAAAGAAGCCCTGGCTGCTGCTCGCCGGGATGCCGTTCCAGAATCCTACGTCCAACGGATGTATTCCTATGCACAGCAAGGGTTCACGCATTTTGTGTTTCATGAATACGACACGAATTGGGACGGCAAGGCCTATCAGACGGTGTCCGGCCAAAACTCAAACAATAGCGTGCGGATTCCCAACGGTTTTTTTGCCACGTTGGAGGCGGATGGCGATTGGCAACTCAAGCGACGGGTCGACGGCAAAGTCTCCAAGACCATCAAGGCGCGGGACCTCTGGGATCAGATCGCGTGGGCCGCGTGGATTTGTGCGGATCCCGGGACGCAATACGACACGACCATCAACGAGTGGCACACGTGTCCGGAGGATGGCCGTATCAATGCCTCCAATCCCTGTTCAGAATATATGTTTCTCGACGACACGGCATGCAATCTGGCCTCGCTCAACCTCGCCCATTTCTTTTCGACCGACGCCCAATTTGAGCTGGAGAATTTCCGCCATGCCGTGCGTCTCTGGACGATCGTGCTGGAGATCAGCGTACTCATGGCGTCGTTTCCCAGCCGTTCCATTGCCGAGAAGAGTTTTCAGTTCCGAACCCTGGGCCTCGGCTATGCCAACTTAGGCACGGTGCTGATGCGGCAAGGGATTCCTTACGACTCTCCGAAAGCACTGGCCATTTGCGGTGCGTTGACTGCCATCATGACCGGCGAGGCCTACGGCACGTCGGCAGAAATGGCGGCAGAGCTGTGGCCATTTCCGGGCTATGCCAAAAATCATGAAGCGATGTTGCGCGTCATCCGCAATCACCGGCGAGCCGCGTACAATGCTGCTCCGGAGAAATATGAAGATTTATCGATCACACCGGTAGGGATCCAGCCACAGCATTGCCCTCCCGAGTTACTTGTCGCGGCACGTCGTGCTTGGGACCGCGCCCTCGAATTGGGAACGGCTTACGGGTACCGCAATGCGCAGGTCACGGTGATCGCTCCTACGGGCACGATTGGACTCGTGATGGATTGCGATACGACGGGCATCGAACCGGATTTCTCACTTGTCAAATTCAAGAAACTGGCGGGTGGAGGGTATTTCAAGATCATCAATCAAAGCATACCCGCTGCCCTCAGTAATTTGGGGTACACCGAGTCGCAGATTCAGGATATCGCAAATTATTGTGTGGGCCGGCAAACTTTGCAGACGGCACCCTTCATTAACCATGAGACACTGAGACAGAAGGGGTTCGACGACGCCGCACTCGCACGCATGGAAGGCGGATTGTCCCAGGCGTTTGAGATTCAATTTACGTTTAATAAGTATGCGTTGGGTGAGAGCTTCTGCCGAGAGAAGTTGGGATTGACTGATGCGCAATTGGCGGAATCCAACTTCAACATGCTGAAAGCACTGGGGTTCACACAAGAAGAAATCGCTGCCGCCAATGACTATTGCTGCGGCACCATGACGGTGGAAGGCGCGCCACATCTCAAAGCCGAGCACCTTCCGGTGTTCGATTGTGCGAACCGCTGTGGCCGGATCGGTCAGCGTTATATTGCCGTCGATGCGCATATCCGCATGATGGCGGCGGCACAACCATTCATCAGTGGCGCCATTAGCAAGACGATCAACATGCCGGCCGATGCGACATTGGAAGAGGTGAAGTCGGCCTATTTGTTTGCCTGGAAGAGCATGGTCAAGGCCGTGGCTCTGTATCGCGACGGCTCGAAGTTAAGCCAGCCGTTATCAGCTTCAACGGACAGCGGCAAGACCGTCGAAGCCTCCTCGGAAATCTTAACGATTGCGGAGAAGATTACCGAGCGAGTGTTGGTACGGTATCTGGCGAAGCGCCGACCACTCCCGGCCAGGCGCAATGGGTACACGCAGAAAGCCGTCGTCGGAGGGCACAAACTCTATCTCCGCACGGGTGAGTATGAAGACGGTACCTGTGGAGAAATTTTCCTTGATATGCATAAAGAAGGGGCCGCCTTCCGTAGCCTCATGAACTGTTTTGCCATTGCGATTTCACTGGGTCTCCAACATGGCGTCCCGTTGGAGGAGTTCGTCGAAGCATTCGTGTTTACCCGGTTCGAGCCGAACGGGCCTGTCAAATTGAACGACCGTATCAAGATGTCCACGTCGATCATCGATTACATCTTCCGAGAGCTTGCCGTGACGTATCTTGACCGTTATGACTTGGCACAGGTACAGGCAGAGGATCTTCGAATGGACTCCGTCAAGATAAACGAACAAGACCCTGAATGTGTCGAGGAGGAAGCCACTCCTGAAACGTTGGCTTCAGCTTCGATCAGTACAGAAATGTTTCCAGCGCGACGCGGGACGATACCGAGTCATAAGGGCAATGGCCACGGAAATGGGCATGGCAATATGCCGCACACAGTCGAACTCAAGCGTGAAACACTGACCTTGACCGCCGTCCAAATGGCGCGCCAAAAGGGCTATGAGGGAGATCCCTGTTCCGAGTGTAAGCAATTCACTATGGTACGAAACGGTACCTGTCTCAAGTGTGAAACTTGTGGTACCACGAGCGGTTGTTCGTAGGAGCGATGACTCAATGAGCACCGAGCTCCACGAGCAAGGGATTATCACCATCCACGATCAGGTCGTCAGTCTGGTCGCGCAGCGATGGGCGAAGGCATTTCATGTGCTCTAACTGGTAGCATGTTCGATGATTCTGAGTACTTCTTCGTTCCGCTTACCGGGTAAAAATGGTGATGAATTATAAAGCCCTGCGAGGAGATCGTCATAGTCCAGTGCCCCTCACTGCGGAGTAATTCCCATGCCTACAACGACACAATTGGTCATTAGCGGATTGAGCAAGCCTGGCGTTATGGCTCAAGTCGCCCAGGTTCTCAGTGAAGCAAAGGTCAACATCAAAGCCTTTTCCGCTCCTGAAGTCACCGGAACGGGAAAGCTGAGGCTGCTGGTTGCAGATCTGGACGGAGCCCGTGCGGCATTGAAAGCCGCTAAGGTTAAATTTGTGGAGGAAACCGCTTTGCTGTTAAGCCTCGAAAACAAGCCAGGGGCGTTTAAAGAAGTGGCGGATCTGCTGACAAAGGCTCGTATCAATATTAAGTGTGGCTATTGCACCCCATCCCGCGAGGGGAAGCGTGCGATCGTAGTTCTCACGGTCTCAAACACAGCGAAAGCGCTCGCTATCTTGCAGGATCAATCGCTCGACGAGTTCTAGACATGTCTCGCGGACCTCGATCCTGCCGATCCTGCTGGCTGGTTCTTCTTCTCGCGACCCTCTTAGTCGGGGGTGCCCTGGCCGCTTGCAGCGGTACTCCTAAACCCACTTATTTCCCAGGGTATCCTGTCGGGTTTGTCGAGCGTGGTGTCGCCTCATGGTATGGTCCGGGATTTCATGGAAATAAGACGGCAAATGGTGAACGGTATGACATGCATCAGCTGACGGCGGCTCATCGGACTTTGCCACTCGGCTCGATTGCTGTGGTTCGGTCAATGAGCACTGGTCGACAAGTAACCATCCGTATTAATGATCGCGGCCCGTTTGCCAGGGGTCGCGTACTCGATCTCTCACTTGCTGGGGCGCAGGCACTGGGGATGACTGGGACTGGAACCGATCAGATCGAATTACGAGTGGTTGGATATCAAGGACGGACGGCAAATATGGGTGTTTTACGCGTACAAGTGGGATCATTTTCTGATCAGCAGAATGCCCTCAACCTCTTGGAGCGAACGAAGCATCTCTACTCAGGCGGGAGAGTCCAGAGTGTCGATTTGTCGGAAGGAAAGCGATATCGAGTTCAGATTGGTCAGTTCTCCACGGAAACCCAGGCAGAAGCGGCCGCGTCACACCTCGAATCCTCCCTTGGGCTCTCGGCCTTTGTATTTCGAGACGACTCACTGTAAACAGTGCAGCCTGCAAGAAGATAGCCTCCTCTAATTCTTCTGTTTTTCTGCGGGTATGGAATGCAACTATATGATTTTGTGGCGCGTTTTCAGCTTATGCTTGAACGTCACATTGTCCTATGGTACATCTACAGTGCAATGGATACAGGTCCGATACGCCGCTATCATCTCACGAGGTTCTCTCAAATCGTACAGTACCGCTCCAAGGCGATAGGGGGTTGCCCCTGGACTTCCCTGTATTCCAGACCGATCAGTGTAATCGGTCGCCTCTAATACATCACAATCCATGGACGTTCTAATCCTTTTAGGCCTTATTGTTCTTTCAGCTGTGATATCCACGGCCGAAATCGGATTCTTTTCGGTCAACTCAACGAAGCTTCAGGCGCTCGCTCAAACCGGGAATAAGCGAGCGAAGCTGGCCCTCCATCTCCGTAGCGATCCCCAAAAACTCCT
>DATNCR010000130.1:0-2739 GCA_035607135.1 Nitrospiraceae bacterium | reverse complement strand
GAGACCTTGCTGGCAGGTTTGGATGCGATTGTCCTGCCGGGTGGGTTTTCCTATGGCGACTACTTGCGGACCGGCGCCATCGCGCGGTTCTCGCCGGTGATGGGGGCGGTGAAGGAGTTTGCGAAGAAGGGTGGGATGGTGCTCGGCATCTGCAACGGGTTTCAGATTCTGCTCGAAGCAGGGTTGTTGCCCGGGGCGATGCTACGCAACCGTTCGCTGCATTTCATCTGTAAGGATGTGTCGGTGAAGGTGGAGAATGCGGCGACGTCGTTCACGGGAAGCTGTGAGTCGGGGCAAGTGTTGAAGATTCCGATTGCCCATGCCGATGGAAATTACTACACCGATCCGGTGACGCTTGCGGCGATGCAGGCCAACGCGCAGATCGTACTCCGCTATTGCACACCGGAGGGGAATGTCACGTCGGAGGCGAACCCGAACGGCTCGCTGGACAACATTGCGGGAATCATCAACGCAGAAGGCAATGTGCTCGGCATGATGCCGCATCCGGAACGCTGCACAGAAGATGTCCTAGGCAATGAGGATGGCCGATTGATTTTTCTGTCGATGCTGAAGGCCCTGAAGGGGAATAAGAAACCACTGAAGATGGTGGGGGCTGGGTGAGGGCATGGCCAACCGCTCCTGTGCCTTCGCGGTCACCCTTTCGGAGTGCGCCGGGTGGAAGCCTTCTGGAATTCCTTCCGCCACGGTCCAGTCGAACCGTGGCGCGTCAGTCAGTTCCAGCTTTCCCTCCCGGCGCACTCTCGATGGGTCCCGACCGCTCTCGGCAAAGTCGCTCTGGCCATGCCCTCACCCACGAGGATGAAGGTGTATGTGGCCGGATATTCTAACGCGGCGAGAAGCTGAGTATTGTGAAAGAGTGATAGGTGAGCTTCGTGATGTTCAATGGATACGTTCCTTGTTGGATCGGATACGGGAACGGGGTGGTGTCAATTATGAGACCAAGCCGCTACTTTTTGAACTCCGATTCGCATATGAGCTCCAGTTGTTGGGACTAAAGGCGAAATATGAATATGAAACAGGAGTTGGATCTTCAACGGTTGATTTCTATATTCCCATTGGTGGGATCGAATGGTTAGTTGAGCTAGTTAGTCTTCAAGTCAGTGATGCTGTGAAAAACGCGACACGTTACGACGGTCTCGTGTCTAGCGTTGAGCTTTCAAGTAATGCTGCTGATCTAAGACAGACACCAGAGGCCGGAATGATAAGAGCTCAAGAAAAAAATAGATGACAAAGTGATTTCTAAGGTGGATGGCCCTGTGAAATTTCCCCCTGTTAAGCTACGTCGATACCATGTCATCCTGTGCGATATGCGTGGATACCTACTGAATGGCGGAGATAAGTGGGATTATAGACAAATGGCATACGGTCATGCAGGAATTCCTGTATCTCATCCGCAACGAGGGATGCTTATCCAATATTGGCCTAAGGGGGTGGATGGTCTCAGCGAACCGATAAAGGGATTGTTTGAAGAGTCAAATCCCACTCGAGGCGTTAAGTACATACAGGAACGTGTCCATTTCTTGGGGTTTGTGAATGAACGGAAATATGGAAAAGGTTGTGTTCAGGAGAGCTCTCAGTACCTGGCTAACTGGCACTTGTTTTCTGGGGATGCGATGGCCAAAGACGTTTTCCGTGCTCACTATCCAATGAAGATAGTGAAAAAAGGTTCAGCATGCAGCCAGTAATCACCAACGACCTCATCGCGCAGCATAATCTGACGGACGATGAGTACAAGAAGATCGTCGAGATACTCGGACGGGAACCGAATATCACTGAGTTGGGCATGTTTTCGGTGATGTGGTCCGAGCATTGTTCCTATAAGAGTTCGCGCGTGCACCTCAAAAAATTGCCGACGACGGGGCCGCGCGTGGTCCAGGGGCCGGGGGAAAATGCCGGTGCGGTGGATATCGGCGACGGACTCTGCGCGGTCTTCAAGATGGAGTCTCACAACCATCCGTCGTTTATCGAGCCCTATCAAGGTGCGGCGACCGGAGTGGGCGGGATTCTGCGCGACATTTTTACGATGGGTGCACGGCCGATTGCCTTGCTCAATGCGCTGCGGTTCGGTGGGCTGGAGACGGCAAAGAATCGCCACCTCATGAAGGGCGTCGTGGCCGGCATCGCGGGCTACGGCAACTGCATGGGAGTGCCGACGGTCGGAGGCGAAATCGGCTTTAACGATATTTATTCACAGAATCCGCTCGTAAACGTCTTTTGTCTCGGCATCGCGCACAAGGACAAGATTTTCCTTGGAACAGCGGCAGGGGTCGGCAATCCGGTGATCTATTTCGGTTCGAAGACTGGCCGCGATGGGATTCACGGTGCGACGATGGCGTCCGATTCCTTCGATGACCAGTCGGAACAGAAGCGGCCGACCGTGCAGGTGGGCGATCCCTTTACCGAAAAACTATTGCTGGAAGCCTGTCTCGAACTGATGGCAGGCGACTTGCTCGTCGGCATTCAGGATATGGGGGCAGCCGGGTTGACCAGTTCGTCCTGCGAGATGGCGTCACGGGCCGGCAACGGCATCGATCTGGACCTGACTGATGTGCCTCGGCGTGAGGCTGGCATGACGCCCTATGAATTGATGCTGTCGGAATCGCAAGAACGCATGCTGATGGTGGCGCAGGCGGGCAAGGAAGATGAATGTATCCGGATCTGCAAGAAGTGGGATCTCGATGTGGCGGTGGTGGGACGGGTCACGGGTGACGGGATGTT
>DATNCR010000128.1:0-17489 GCA_035607135.1 Nitrospiraceae bacterium | reverse complement strand
GCCAGCTGGCAATAGTAGGTGTAGACATATCGTTGACAGAGCTGTACATACACATCGCGAGCGTGAGGTTGCTGGGTCAATTCGGCCGCACGTGCCATCCAATACAGTGCCTGCGGTTCAAAATCGCCGTCGTGCTGATCGGCGAGCAGGCGCAGTTCGTCACCCGCCTCACGATAGCGCGCCGTACGGTAATACACCCAACCCACACGCCACCGGGACTCGGCTCGCTGAGACGCCGGCTCTCCAACCTTTGCCACCTGACGGTACCGCACAATCGCATCGTCAAAGCGACCCTGATCTTCCAACCAAATCCCCGCGAACAAGGTGATCTGACCCTTCTGCTCCGCAGAAAGCAAGGATGTCGGCAGCGTACGGGCAAGATCTAACAACTTGTCCCCCTGCCCCTGTCGGAGATAAACACGGGCGAGCCAGACTGATGCCTCCAGGGACCCCACCCCTCCGTCTTTTACCAACGCATAGAACGTCTCTCGGGCTTGGTCATATAGTTTCAGACGGACTTGTGCGATACCTATTTTCAGCTTGACCTCGGCGCGTCGGGGCGACTTTGGATCAGCCGCAAGAAATTTCTTGAATTCCTCGATTGCCTCGGTATGGAAGGATTGACCAAGAAATACCTGAGCCCGGGCAAGCCGATCGCTTGACTGAACCACCCAAGGTTCGCCCCCAAGATTTGAGACCAGTAGCGCTTCCGCTTCCTTCGCTTCCGGACTATATGCAAATCGGACCCATAGTTGATTCAGTGTCTCGCGACCTTTCGGTATGTTGTTGTCTCGTAGTTGGCAGGCGGCCCGCCGAAGAAACGCCTGGGGTGTCCCTGGCTCCTTATCATCCAACTCCACCGCCTTTGCAAACCAGGCTGTCGCTTCCGGACAACTCGACGCTTGATACCATGCTTCCCCTGCTCGATACGCGGCCTTGGCCAACAGATACGAGTCGGGCACTGCCTGCGGAATGCCTTCGAACATGTCCGCCGCCTGCTTGGCATCTCCGAGATTCAACAACGCCTCCCCAGTCCATAGTCGGATATAATCGTCCAAGATCGGAAAGTCTCGCTGTGATGTGCGGAGGAATTGAATGGCCACGGCAGGATTTCGTTCAAGGAGCAATACGCCGGACAGTAATCCTGCGCGCTTGGCCCAGAGTGTGGCGGGGAATCGCTCCATCAACCGTTGTAGCCGACTCAGCTTGAGCGACAGGACTTGCTCTTTATTAAGGGCCGTGCCGAGCCGTTCCTTCGGCAGTGCGGCAGCCTGAAAGCAGTCTTCGGCCTTCTCACATGCGTCGCTGTCGCCTGATATCGACGGAGGGGGGGAATCGGCGGACGATTGGTCGGAGAACAGAGTAAAGGCGCAGACGCCAATGAACGTCGCGAAGAACAGATTTTGTAGGACCTGTCGATGTAGATAGTTGTGCACCCGTCATCTCCCACTCGATCTATACATATATAGCAGTGTGCCCCCACGGTTGCCAGCAGAGCCGCATGAGTCCGGTGCCTTGTTCCCCTTTTTGATGCCATGGTAGGCTGTCCTCATGCGGTATCAAAAAGACACTCTCCCATCATCCACATCTCCGATAAACCTCCTGTCCCTTGATGAAGTAGGGATGGGCCGGCTCGTGCAGCAATTCGGATGGCCTCGCTACCGAACCGGTCAAATCCTACGGTGGCTCTATCAACGTCGAGCCAAAGACATCAACCAGATGACGGACCTCGGCCAAGCAGAGCGAACTGCGTTGGCTGCACTGGCAACGATTCCACGCGTCGTAGGTTGCACGATTTTCCGTTCAATTGATCACACGAGAAAACTGGTACTCACCCTCAACGATGGACTCGCCGTCGAAACGGTGCTGATTCCCGATGAAGACCGCCTCACCCTCTGTGTGTCGACGCAGGTCGGCTGTACGCTGGATTGTGGATTCTGTCTTACTGGCACAATGGGATTAAAACGTAACTTGAAGGCACATGAAATCATGGAGCAGGTGCTGACAGCCCAAGACCGCCTCGACTCCGGTGAACGGATCACCAACCTCGTCTTTATGGGGATGGGCGAGCCTTTGGCCAATATGGAGGCCTTGTCAGAGGCCATTCGACGACTCACCAACAAACCGTGGGGTCTCGGATGGTCGCCAAGACGCATCACGGTCTCGACCGCAGGCCTGGCGGCACGATTGAAAGATGTCGCACCACTTGGCGTCAATCTCGCCATCTCGCTGAATGCGACGACGGATGACCAGCGCGCCAGCCTGATGCCGGCCGTCAATGGTATTGCCTCGCTCAAAACGTTGCTCGCGGCCTGCCGCCGCTATCCGTTACCCCCGACCAGACGACTCACCTTCGAGTATGTGCTGCTGGGTGGCGTGAATGATCACGCCGACGATGCGCGCCGACTCATCAAGCTTGTCCGAGGAATCGCGTGCAAAATCAATCTGATTCCATTCAATGAATTTCCCGGAAGTTCTTTTTGCCGCCCATCGGAAGGCGACATTGCAGCGTTTCAAGCCATCGTGCGACAGGCAGGCCTCGATGTGTTTGTCCGCAAAAGCCGGGGACGCGACGTCCTCGGCGCCTGCGGCCAATTAGGCAACCTCGCACCCGAATATGCCACACACGCCTTGACACAAATCGAATCCCGTTGCTAGCATGCAGAGTGCTTGCCGCCCAAACATGACCTGGCTGTATTCTCGACACATCACGATGCATATAGGCTGCTTGATTGCCGCAAGTAGTCTTGCGTTCGTATTCATTGCATCATCAGCCGTCGCCGCGGAACCTCGTGAGTTTATCCTCTCCAATGGGATGAAAGTCCTGTTAGTCGAAGTTCCCAAAGCCCCGGTTGCCACTGTCCAAGTCTGGTACAAAGTCGGCTCACGCAATGAAGTCATGGGCCGTGCGGGCTTATCCCACATGCTTGAACATATGATGTTCAAAGGTACCGCGAAATACCCCAAAGGGACATTTTCACGCCTCATTCGAAAGAATGGCGGAACGGACAACGCCTTCACGAGCCAGGACTTTACCGCCTACTTCGAAAATCTCGCAGCCGACCGTGTCGAACTGGCCCTGGAGCTCGAGGCGGATCGAATGCAGGGGCTCATACTCGACATGAGTGAGCTGACGACAGAGCGAGAGGTGGTAAAGGAAGAACGACGTCTTCGGACGGAAGACGACCCACAAGGGGCGCTCGTCGAAGCGCTCTTCGCCCAAGCCTATCTCAGCCATCCATACCATTGGCCGGTGATCGGCTGGTTCAGCGATCTGGACGCGATGACCCTGGATGACCTGCAACGACACTACGACACCTATTACTCACCGAACAATGCGACCCTCGTCGTGGTGGGGGACATCAAAGCCGACAGCCTGCTCGCCATGATTAAACATCTGTTCGAGCCGATCCCACGAGGACCCGAACCCAAGCCGATCGCCACCATGGAATCGGAACAAAAGGGTGAGCGCCGGTTCCTCCTCAAGCGAGATGCGCAGGTCCCTTTTGTCATGATGGGCTATCGTGTGCCGAATTTTACAAGCGAAGACTCGTACGCGCTCGACATTTTGGATTCTATTCTGTCACATGGGAAGAGCTCGCGCCTGTACCAGAGCCTCGTGTATGAGCAGAAGTCGTCACTTGCAGTCGGGGCAGAATACAGCTTGCTGCAGACCGATCCAGGCCTTTTCTACTTCTATGCCCTCGTGAGCCCCGGCCAGAAACCGGAGATAGTCGAAGAAGCCCTTCATCGAGAGATTAAACGTCTCCAGACCGATCCGCCGACGGACCAAGAACTCCAACGGGCAAAGAACCAGGTCGAAGCGACCCATGTCTTCGAGCAGGACTCCAACTTCCGGCGTGCGATGTTGCTAGGGCAGGCTGAATCTGTCGGTGCTGGCTGGCGGAAGATCGATCAGTTTGTCGAACGGATTCGAGCGGTGACGACCAAAGACATTCAGCGTGTCGCTCGCCAATACTTGACGGAAGACAATCGGACAGTTGGCACGTTGATTCCCGTGCCACCCAAACAGCCGGAAGCGCCCTCTGCTGCCGCACAACAGGTAGGGCCCTAATTATGCCTACGAGGAGCCCACTGTCTCTTACGCTTCGACGACAGGTGATCCTGACCCTTGTGCTGGGATGCTGTGCCTTCCTTTTAGGAAGCGGTCCCAGCGTGGCGGCAGACATCGCACCCACGAAATTTGTGACCGCAAACGGCATCACGGTGCTCGTCCTTGAGCAACATTTTCTCCCGATCGTTGAGATCCATGCGTTGATCAAGACCGGCTCTGCGCAAGATCCTCCAGACAAAGCAGGACTCGCGAACCTCGTGGCCAGTCTACTGGACGAAGGCACGACCACACGTACGTCAAAACAGTTGGCGGAGCAAATTGATTTCGTCGGGGGAGCTTTGGAAGCTAAAGCCTCAGAGGATTTTACGACTGCCTCCGCCCGCGTACTCAAGAAAGACATCGACCTCGGCTTTACCCTGCTCGCAGACATGCTGCAACACCCCGCATTTTATAAGCAGGAGTTCGAACGTATTCGCATCCAACTCCTGGGAGAAATGGCGAGCGACAACGACGACCCTGGCCAAATCGCTATGAAAGCATTCAATCAGCTCGTCTTCCATGGACACCCCTACCGGTGGCCCGTCAATGGATCGGAGGAAACCCTCCATAAGATCACGCTGGCCGACGTGCAGGCCTTCTATGGACGGGAGTATTCCCCTTCCCAGGTCATACTGACAATTGTCGGCGATATCACGCTTGAGCAAGCCACTGCGCTGACACAGACCCATTTTGGAGCCTGGAAGAAAGGTGCCGCGACAACACGGAACATGAAACCCCCCTCACCGGTCGAACGGAGAACGGTCCAACTCATCGAGAAGGATCTCACCCAATCCACCATCGTCCTTGGTCATGGAGGCCTTCCGCGCACTCACCCGGATTTCTATTCAGTCACGGTGATGAATTACATCTTGGGAGCTGGTGGGTTTTCCTCCCGCCTCATGGATTCGATTCGCGACAAGCAGGGGCTGGCCTATGGGATCATGAGCCACTTTGATGCCCGGCTGATGCCCGGTTCATTCTGGGTCAATCTCCAAACCAAGACGGAAACCACGAATCAAGCCATCACCGGCGTCCTATCAGAAATCAAATCCATTCGTGACACACCCGTGTCCGACCAGGAATTAGCTGAGGCCAAGTCCTATTTGATCGGCAGCTTCCCGCTCCGATTTGATTCCACCGCGAAACTTGCGAAAGTGCTTGCACAAGTGGAATTCTATGGCCTGGGATTCGAATATTTTTCGGAATACCAAAAATGGATAGACCGGGTCACAAAGGAAGACGTACAACGCGTGGCTAAACAATATCTGGACCCCAAACGCTACGCCTTAGTGGTGGTGGGCAACATTGCCAAAGCAAAGGTCAAGCATTAAGCAGTCGTGGCACAATATCTACGGACAAGAGTTCATGACCGCCGAATCCCTCCAAGGCAAACTCACGACACTCCGCCAGGTGATCTCGGACATGCAGTCCGTCCTGGTCGCCTTTTCCGGCGGGATCGATAGCACCATCGTCCTGAAAATCGCCTATGAACAACTCGGTGAACATGCGCTGGCGGTGACTGCTGTCTCACCGACGTTTCCCACAATTGAACTCGATGGTGCCAAGCAGGTTGCCTTAGAGATCGGTGCGCGGCATGAACTGGTCCACACCGATCAACTCGATGTTCCGGCCTTCGTTCAGAACGATGCAACCCGCTGCTTCCACTGCAAGACAGACCTCTATCAATTACTGGACAAGCTGCGCGAACCGCGCGCAAGCCGCTGGATTGTGGATGGGACGAATCTCGACGATCTCGGGGATGATCGACCAGGAATCAAAGCGGCACGCGAGTGGGGAGTCCGAAGTCCGTTGGTCGAAGCCTCTCTCTCAAAATCCGATGTGCGGGCACTCGCGCAGACCTTGGGACTCTCGAATTGGGATAAGCCGGCTGCCGCATGCCTTTCTTCCAGAATTCCTCGAGGCACCCCGATCACGATCGACAGTCTGCGCCGCGTGGAGCAAGCTGAAGAGATTCTACAAGCGGAAGGATTTCGGCATGTGCGCGTACGGGAGCATGGAGAAATGGCGCGAATCGAGGTCGGCGCAGAGGAGTTTTCTCTCTTGAATCAGCCTGACATGCGTGTGCGCATCAGTACCCGTCTTCGCAAAGCCGGGTTTCGCTTCGTCTGTGTGGATTTGGAAGGATACAGACCGGGCGGGGCCAGCCTAGGCTGACCCTACCCAGGCCACATATTATCGTTGGTAGGATTTTGACAACGCCTCAAGCGCCTCGTCTGCGAATTTCCGGTGGTCCGCCTCATTCAGACTTCGCTGCACCACTTTCTCTGCAACCATCAGGGCCAAATCGGTCGTGTGGGAGCGAATATCCTGAATCGCCTTGCGACGCTCATGATCGATTTCACGCGTCGCGTCACCCTTGATCCGCTCGGCTTCGGTCGTCATCCGTTGCTCATTTTCTTCCATAAGCCGCTGCGCCCGTTCCTTGGCGGCGGCGAGAATTGCTTCCGCATCCTTCGCCGCGGAGTTCAGCTTGGCCTCGTACTCCTTGAGTTTCCGTTCTGCCTCTGAACGGTGATGCTCGGCTTGATCGAGGCTGTCCTTAATTCTCTTTTCCCGCTCTTCCAAGGCACCCAAGATGCCGGGGAACGCGTACTTGTAAAGGACGAACAAGAGAATGGCAAACGATATGACTTCCCAGAAAATCAAGGAAGAAAAAAAATCAGGTTCAAACTGTGGCATAGTTCACATCAGAAAGGCCGCGGTGAGGCTGAGAGGGGATGCGCCCCCGACCTTTACCCAGACCTAAGCCTGCTCCTACTTGCGAAAGCCCATGATAATGAAGGCAATGACCAGGCCATACAGCGCGATGGCTTCCACCAGCGCAAACCCGATCCACATATACTTCGTGACGCGAGCTTCTGCTTCCGGCTGGCGTGCCACCACTTCAATCATCTTCCCAAAGATGTAGCCGATCCCCACACCCGCTCCGGCAAACCCTGCCGCGGCACATCCCATACCGATCAACCCTGCTGCTGCTGAATCCATTATGTCTTACTCCTCCCTTGTCTGAACTCACACGCGCTAATGCGCGTGCTCATCATGGCCATGCAAATGAAATGCGTCCCCCAAGTAGACACAGGTCAATATGCTGAAAATATAGGCTTGAATGAACGCGATGCCAAATTCCAATCCGTATATCGCTACCGTGAATGCAAAGGGCAACCACCCGATCAATAATCCGCCGCCGATCGTCAGGCTGAACAGAACAGCGAGCATCACATGGCCCGCCGTCATATTCGCAAATAACCGAACAGCCAGTGAAATGGGCCGTGCCAACTGACTGATCAACTCGATCGGTATCATCAATGGCAGCAGCCATCCGGGCGTACCGGGCGGAATAAGAATGCCCAGAAATTTTATCCCATGTAACCAGAACCCTATAACCAGGCTGAGTCCGTACACCATGCAGGAAAACACAGCCGTCACGATAATCTGACTCGTCACGGTGTAGGTGCCGGGGATCAACCCGATAAGATTACTGAAGAGGATAAAGAGAAACAGCGTGGCAATGAGGGGGAAAAATCGCATCCCGTCTTTGCCCATCGTATCCATGATCATGCTGCGAATGAAATCCACCATCATCTCCGCCAGGCTTTGCAACTTGCCGGGCACCAGCTTGCGCGCTGATCCTGCCATCACCATGAGCACCGCCGCCAGGGAGACAACAACCCACATAAAGACCACGGCCTTATTGATGGAAATGTCCAATCCACCGAGTGAGATCGGGATCCAATTCTGAAGTTCGAATTGATGAAGCGGACTTTCTTCCATGGCACTCTTGTGCTTTCTCTAATGCAAGGTGTTATGTCTTCGGCCATCGCTGGGCCGACCGGTACGCATTCCTGATCCCGGCCACGATACCCAACACCAAACCTCCGACCATCCCCCAGGGGGTGGAATCAAAGAGGTAGGTATCACATGCCCATCCCACCGCTCCTCCGACAATTAGCGCAGCGAGCAGATCGGTTGCGATCCGGACCGCTTGGCCAAGCCCCGTGTACAATGGATCTTGTGAGGGGGGCATGTCGTACCCACGGAGGAGAGTGCAATGCAGCCCATAGCGCAAGGACTCTGCCGATGGCGGGCGCGCAATTCAAGCAGAATCATCCTGAATTTGTCAAGCCGACTCTGCACTGTGACACTGCCGGCACAGTGGGGTATAGTGAATCATCCATATGTGTAGAGCGATCCCCGTTCACCCATGACTCGTTTCTCCCAACCATCGTTCCTGAACGGTCCCCCACAGCCCTTGGTCCTCACGATGGATGGCCAAAGGAAGACACCCTTTGAACTCTACCGTCTCATTGCGTCTTCCTCTCGGCCATCGTTCCTGCTTGACAGCAGGAAGGGAACAGATGGCGGATCCCGCTATTCATTTTTGGGAAGCAACCCATTTTCGGTACTGACGGGGCGACAAGGACAGGCTTCGCTTCGTACCCACGACAGGCTCGAGCACCTGTCGAACGATCCCTTCGGAAGCCTCTGCCGGCTATTCGCTGGCCCGCAAATCGAATTTCCTCCAGGCCTGCCAAATTTTTGTGGCGGAGCCGTCGGCTACCTCAGCTACGACCTCGTGCGCGAATTTGAAACAGTTCCGTCCATCGCCAAGGACGACCTGCTACTCCCTCACTTGCAATTCGGTCTCTATGACATCGTCACCGCCGTCGATCATCAGACCGGCCTTGTGAAGATTCTCTTTTGTCCCCCCATGGAACGGTTTTTGGGAGAGCCGCGAGAGAAGCTCTATCGCGAGGGCCTGGACAGGCTGGCCGAGTGGGAAGTCAGGTTGAACGGAAGGCCGTCCCCACTGGATACTCTTCCCTCCCTCGATCAGATGGTCTTTCATCCAGATCAAACACGGGATGCCTACCTCCAACGAGTTCAGCGCTGCCAGGAGTATATTGCCGCAGGAGACATTTACCAGGCCAATCTGTCACATCGTTTTACCCTGAAACCTCTGAGTTCCTATGATGAAGGCACGGATCGGCAGCTCCACGAGCAGGAACTCTATCGACGTCTGCAAGCCGTGAACCCCTCGCCTTTCTCAGGCCTCATCCACTTCGATGATGTCACGCTGATCAGCTCATCGCCCGAACGGCTCGTCCGTCTCCGCAACAGACAGGCAGATACGCGCCCGATTGCCGGAACCAGACCTCGCGGGGTCGACACCCGTGATGATCAACGCCTCGTCGGCGAATTACTCGCGAATGAAAAGGAGCGGGCGGAACACCTGATGCTCGTTGATCTCGAACGGAACGACCTGGGCCGCGTCTGCCGATTCGGCAGCGTGCAGGTCGATGAATTCATGGCGATTGAACAGTACTCCCACGTCAGCCACATCGTGTCCAATGTCAGTGGTGGTTTGAGGCCCGATGCCACGCCCTTTGATCTGATTCAGGCGCTATTTCCCGGAGGGACCATCACCGGCGTACCCAAGATCCGTTGCATGGAAATTATTGAGGAGTTGGAGCCGGTACGCCGTGGCCCCTATACCGGATCATTCGGGTACCTCGGCTGGAACGGCGATCTCGATCTCAATATCGTCATTCGAACCTTGATATGGTGTGGAGGGAAAGGGTATCTGCAAGTTGGTGCCGGAATTGTCGCCGATTCCGACCCGGCGAAAGAATACGAGGAAACGCTCCAGAAAGCCCAAGCGTTCTTCAGCGCACTACAACAAATTTAGCTATGTGGATTTATCTCAACGATCGGTTCGTGAAAGAAGAAAAGGCCGTCGTCTCCGTCTTCGATCATGGCTTTCTCTATGGTGATGGAGTCTATGAAACGATTCGCTCGTATGGGAACCGAATCTTCATGCGGGATCTGCATCTTGCTCGGCTTCACCGGTCTGCAGACGCGATTGGCCTGACCATCCCGATCTCCGAGCACAGGTGGCCGCTGCTCCTCCACGAAGCGATGACACGGAACGACGTCGGGCACGAACGCACCGACGCCTATCTTCGCATCACGATCTCTCGAGGAACCGGCGACATCGGTCTCGATCCGGCCCTCTGCCCGACCCCCACCGTGGTGATCATGACCAAACCGCTTCACCCACCCCCACCCGAACAATATCGTGTCGGCGTGAAGCTGATCGTCGCCCGAACGAGACGGAACCTGCCCAGCGCGCTCTCGCCTCAGATCAAGGCCACAAATTTTTTGAACAATATCCTGGCCAAGCGGGAAGCCATCGCAGCCAGCGCCTTCGACAGCATTCTGCTCAATTGGGAATCACATCTTACAGAATGCACTGTCAGCAATCTCTTTTTCGTCCAAGCAGGTCGGCTCTGCACCCCTGCTCTTGCGTGCGGCTTGCTAGACGGAATCACCCGTGACATTGTCATCGGTCTCGCTCAAGAGAAGCAGATCCCGGTTGAGGAAGGACATTTTGGGATCGAGGCAATCCATAAGGCAGACGAATGTTTTATCACCAACACAAGTCTGGAAGTGATGCCGGTCACCATGGTGGACGGACAACCGGTTGGGAATGGAACACCAGGGCTTCTTACCCAGCAGCTCCATACGTATTTTATTGCCAACAAAGCGCGTTTTTTAGAACCCTAGCGGTGCCACCCCTCAGAAACCCCCTTGTTTTCCCATACTATTTATAACTGGACTCTTGGCACAAGAGCTGCAGTTTCTTGACACCCAGAAGTAGACTGGTATCGTTGCACCCATGCACAACACCATTTCCCTCGTATTGACATCCCTCAGACGGCAGGCGGCCATCGGCCTCACCACGACAGTGATCACGGCAATTGGCTCGCTGACCTTCTCCGTCCCGGCAACCACAGCCGAAATCTATCAGTTTATTGGGCACGACGGCTCGATCTCCCTGACCAACGTCCCGTCAGATTCGCGCTATAGAAAAGTTGAGATCGAATCCAGTCGGTTCCACTCCATCTTATCCGAGCGAGAATTGGAACCAGTCATTCGTCGGTACTCTTCCCAACACCAGCTGCATCCCGCGTTGATCCGAGCCGTTATCAAAGCTGAATCAGACTTTGATCCGCGAGCGGTGTCTCGCGCTGGCGCGATCGGCCTGATGCAACTGATGCCGCAGACGGCTGTGCGCCTGGATGTGCGGGACATGTATGATCCGGATGAGAATGTGGGTGGAGGGACCAAATACTTACGCCAGCTGCTCGACCGGTTCCATGGGAACTTACCGCTGGCCCTGGCGGCCTACAATGCCGGAGAGAATGTGGTCGATCGCTATCAGGCACTTCCACCGTTCGATGAAACCAGGCAATATGTCCGGAAAGTTCTACGATACTACCGCACATTCCTTGTCCGCGATGGCGGCATCACGGAGCGTCCAGTCGGCCGATATGCTCCCGCGGAGACAACAGCAACCCCCGCGATTTCTGAGATATCTTCCCACTAACAACTTCCCCGCTCGATAGACGACTGTGTTGTCGCCAGCCAGCCAGTTCGGCCTCTGGAAAATCTGACCGGTAATGGGCCCCCACGCTATTCTCTCGCCACAGAGCGGCTTCGGCGACACATTGCGCCACCTGCACCATATTTTTCACTTCCAGTGCGGATCGGCTTGCAAATGGCTGGGTCACCAACTGAGCCCACCGTGACAGTTGCGCACAGGCCCGAATGAGAGACTCGCCCGAACGAATGACGCCGACTTGTCCCCACATCGTTCGCCGAAGCGAGCTTCGCAATTTTTCCGCATCCTCCAGTGTTCCGAATTGGCCCGTTCGGAGCGTAGTCTCCTGAGACGACAGTGCGGGAAGTTTCTGTTGGTCGGCAAACGCGACGGCTGCCGATGCCGCACGCATGCCAAACACCAATCCTTCAAGTAAGGAATTACTCGCGAGCCGATTTGCTCCATGCACACCGCTACAGGCAACCTCTCCGGCGGCAAAGAGCCCCGGAACCGTTGTCGCACCGTTCAGATCCGTCCAGACCCCGCCCATCATATAATGCGCGCTGGGAGACACTGGGATCCATTCCTCCGTGATATCGATATCATAACGAAGGCACGTCGCATAAATCGTCGGGAAACGCTGCCTGATAAATTCCGCACCTAAGTGGGTGACGTCAAGATAGACATGACGGGCTTTCGTCGCCGCCATCTCCGCTAAAATCGCACGCGACACAATGTCCCTCGGCGCTAACGCCCCCATGGGGTGATAACGCTGCATGAACAGCGCGCCTTTATTGTTGCGCAACTGCGCACCTTCCCCTCGCATCGCTTCCGACAGCAGGAACGGTGGACTCGACGGCAGATACAGTGCCGTGGGATGGAATTGAACGAACTCCATATCTTGGAGCACCGCGCCTGCGCGCAGGGCCATGGCCATCCCATCACCAGTGGCATTCGGGGGATTGGTCGTCCTCGCATAGATCTGCCCGGCCCCACCGGTGGTCAGCACGACTGCGCGAGCCGGAAGCACGAACTGGCGACCAGACCCTTCATCCAACACAACGGCCCCGCGGCAATTTCCGGCATCGACCACGAGATCCACCGTAAAGTGGTGATCCAATCGCTGAATACGTTCCTGCCGATTCACCTCAGCAATCAAGACTCGTACCATCTCATTCCCCGTCGCATCCCCGCGCGCGCGCAAAATGCGGCTTCGACTGTGAGCTGCCTCCCGGGCAAATGCGAACTTGCCGCCGACTTTGTCGAACTTGGCCCCCCATCCGATTAATTCTTGAATCCGCTCAGGCCCTTCTTCAACGAGGACCCGCACCGCTTGTTTCCGACAGAGCCCATGCCCCGCTTTGAGCGTGTCCGTTAGATGGATGGCCACATCGTCTTCCTCACTCATCGCGACCGCCACCCCGCCCTGCGCATGGATCGAACTGCTCTGAAGCGGATGCCCTTTCGTCAGTACCATAACCCGGCCCGCACGGCTTAACTCCAACGCCGCGCGAAGACCGGCCACACCGCTTCCAATGACCAGGAAATCGGCCTGCACCGGAGCATGGGAACGACGAGATGGCATGGATTACTTCTTCGGAGGAGGACGTGTGGGGTCGACCGTGGCCTGCCGTGCTTTCATGCCGAAGGGAGCATCGCCCTGAACCCCGCGCAACAGTATCGACTGGGTTCCAACCCATTGCAATCGCGTATGGCCTCGCTGCCGGAGACCTGGATCCTCTGCACCTTTTTTCCACAGCCCTTGCCAATGTACGAACACATCGATATTGTCCCCTTCGACCATAATGCGCTCGACTGCAAAATCCAACGTGATCGCACTAAATGTCTCAAAGTCGCCCTGGGCCTCTTCCCTCAGTCGATCAAGCTGGTCACTCGGTATCATGAGCGAGGCGAGATCCGATGAGTCTTTTTTCACATAGGCTTGGCGGAGCGATTCCACCGCCCGATCGATACGGAGGTACCGTTCGTGATCGTCGGGATATTGAATCTTCTTGCCGCCGCAACCGACGCTGATCAAGAAGATCGAGCTGAGCAGAACCACAAGGGGAAATAGTGGAAGTTTGTACGGTAATATCATGACTGCAGTATAGGAATGGCTATCAGGCAGGTCAAGCAGCCCGTGATGCAATCATCATCACATCACAACCCCGCCAACGCCCGCCCGCTCGGCCTTGGGCCAATCATGATCAATTTAGTCGCTTGTTGACCTTGCAATTTGGGGCGAAAACTTCTACACTCGCCGCTTCGTAGGAGAGAACACGCATGTCCAGTGTGCTGAAAAAACGCCGAAAAAAAATGCGCAAGCACAAGTACAAAAAGCTGCGTCGGCGTCAAAAGTTTGAACGTCGGAAAAGCTAGGCTCACCCGAATAAGGGAAGGAGAAGTCCGTGCCCGAAGGCAAGAAGGTTCGCATCCGCGTCCGGACTGCGACCTACGTCTACGTTGGCGACTTCCTCATTCCTCCCATGCGGAATCGTGTGTCCGATGCCATCAACGAAGAGCAACGGCTCTTCATCAGCCTGACCGACGTGTTGATCAATGAGAAGGAACGTTCAGACTTCGTGGCCATCAATAAGAACCTAATCGAGTCCATCGCACAGCTATAGTTACCGCAACACCTCCGGCTTGAGTCTCTCCTCTGCCGCACTCACTTGGTTTTCCATAATCACCTCCTCTAAGATCGCTCCTCATCATGTCCACCTTCTCACGATTTCTTCCATTCCTGAAGCCCTACCTGTCCCGGATGGTACTGGCAGGCCTGCTGGTCATGGGGGTCGCCGCCATCAATCTGGCCCTGCTGCGGTTAGCCGGTACCCTGTGGGACATCATCACCGTGCAGCACGACGAACCCAGGATGACGGACTTGATCGCCATCTTCCTTGGGCTCGTTGTCCTGCAGGGGTTCTGCTCGATGGGCCATAGCTACCTGACTGCATGGATTTCGCAGCGCATCGTCGCCGACTTTCGCCGGCATCTCTTTGCACATCTGCATACCCTCTCGGTGAGCTTCTTTGCACGCCGGCGAACCGGCGAACTCCTCTCACGGCTCATGAACGACGTCACGGTCATTCAGTCGGTCGTCACCGAAACACCGATCGATAGTGCAAAACAGCTCGTGACCTTCGTCGGAGGAATCGCCTTTCTCTTGACGATGAATTGGCGGCTCTGCCTTTTGATCCTGGTTCTGCTCCCGTTGCTCGTCCTCGTCGCCAAGTTCTTCGGGCGAAGGCTGAAATCTCTCTCGACATCAATTCAAGATCAAACCGCCGTCTTGAGTACCCTGATCGAGGAAGTGATTTCCGGCATCCGTATCGTAAAGTCCTTCGTCCAATCACGGCATGAGGAGACCAGGTTTGCCGCGCAAGTCGAACAGACCTTGACATTGGCAATGCGACGGGCCGGCACCATGGCGGTGTTTATTCCCGTCATCAGCCTCCTCACCTTCTCCGCTGCAGCGGCCGTGTTGTGGTATGGGGGGCACCAAGTTATCGACGGAAGCGTGTCGCCGGGCGATCTCTTTGCGTTCGTCCTCTTTGCCGGCATTCTAATCGGCCCCTTCAGTTCCGCTGCCCGCGTGTTCGCACAAATCAGGGAGGCGCAGGGTGCCACCCAACGGGTATTTGAAATTCTTGACACACACTCAGAAGTGAGTGACTCCCCCACAGCCCTGTCGCTGTCCACCGTCTCGGGACACATCCAGCTGGAGCATGTCAGCTTTGCCTATGATCCGCGCCAACCCGTCTTGACGGATGTGTCGTTCGAAGCCAAACCCGGCGAACTCATCGCCATTGTCGGACCCACCGGCGCTGGAAAGACCACCGTGATGAACCTGCTTCATCGCTTCTACGATCCTACCGAAGGGCACATCACCATCGACGGGCAAGATCTCCGCCAGGTCACCATGGACAGTTGGTATCGACAGATCGCGTTGGTCCCGCAAGAGACGATCCTATTCGGCGGAACGATTCTTGACAATATTCGCTATGGAGATAGAGAGGCCACTGAGGAAACGGTGGTCGCGGCGAGCCGTGCGGCCCATGCCCACGACTTTATCATGAGCTTCCCGGACCGGTATGAGACGATCGTGGGAGAAAAAGGGATCAATGTCTCGGGCGGACAGCGTCAGCGCATCGCCATCGCCAGAGCTATCGTGAAAAATCCACGAATCTTATTGTTGGATGAAGCCACTTCCGCCCTCGACAGTGAGTCGGAACGACTCGTTCAGGAAGCGCTGGAACAACTCATGAAAGGCCGGACGACGTTTGTGGTCGCCCACCGCTTGACGACTATCCAACGAGCAGATCGCATCCTCGTCCTGAACAAAGGGCGCCTCGTGGAAACCGGTACCCATGCCGAACTGATGGACCGTAAAGGGCTCTACCAGTACCTCTACACCCTTCGGCTCATCGAACTTCCCTCCTAGCAGAATGCTGAAAAAGTCGCTCTTCACACCCACCCAGGCCCGGCGGCTACTTCACCCGCCCGCCCAGAGTCTGCCAAGACAGCCTCTTCGCCCAGGGACGCGCCTTTTCCCAGTCAGCGTGCTCGCATCGGTCAGACCCTCAACGGAGACCCGGCCGCCTCACCACTCGGCGGCGCGCACAGACGTGGTGCTCCTTATTCGTCGCACCGTGCGCCCCGAAGGGTACGCCTTGGCCTTCACTCGCTGCGGCCTTGCTGAACGGCATTTTTCTGTTGCCACAGAAGAGGGGATGCTTGCATAGGGGGGAAAACTTCCACTTGCCACCAGAAGCAGTACGCTCCGAGCGGCATATGAGAGTGTTTACATCCCGATCGTTTCGATGACCTGCATATCTTCAGCGGTGAGGGTGAGCTGTTCCGCCAGGAGATCGTCTTTCATATGTTGCGGATTCGTCGTGCCGGTCAACGGGAGCATCCCGACTTGCATCGCAAACCGAAACACAACTTGTGCGAGGCCGGTCCCTAACCGTTGGGCAATGGCCCGAACGCTTGGATCGGCAAAGATTTCCCGATTGGCAGTCAACAGCGAAAAGCCTTGGTAGATGATGCCGTGGGCCCGGCAGATCTCCCGCACCGTTTTGTCCCATCCCAGTGCGGCATAACATCGATTTTGTACCATCATGGGTTTCACCGACGCTCGGGCACAGAGCTGAGCGAGTTGCTCAGCCGTCACATTGCTGATGCCGATCATTTTCGATTTTCCAGACTGATACAGCCCTTCGATGGCGGCCCACACCTCCCAGTCCGCATTTCCCAACCCCTGCCGCTGATACGGCCCATGCAACACGTAGGAGTCGAGATAGTCGGTGTGCAGATGGGCCAATGAACTGTCGAAGGACTGAGTCACTTGGGTCGCGAGAGACGCCGAGGCATCATAGGGGGTCCGATGATCCTGGCCATTCGTCGGCGTAAACTTGGTTTGAAGAAAGAGGCGATCCCGCGCGATCCCTTGCTGCGCAAGGGCCAATAGAGCTTCCCCTACCAACGCTTCCTGGTAATGGATCAGTTGGTTGGCCGTGTCGATGGCGGTGAAGCCCGCCGCCACGGCTGACTGCACCAGTTGTGTCGTTGCCTCTTTTTTCCAAGCCGTACCATACATGAACGAAGGAACCGGCACATGGTTATAGGCGGTCAGGGTCATCCTCTATTCTCCAAGATGAACGGACGGCTGATGCGTTCGAGAGGACGCAGCGACTAATCACGAAGAGGCAAACGCAATCTCTCATCCACACGTCGTGGACCGCGCAGCAAGCCGCGGCCCACGACATTTCCCAAGAGCGAGGCTACTTCCGGACGGCGACCCCATGAGGGTCCGCCGTTTCTTTTCCATCTTTCATATTCGTGATGGCCGCCTGCCCCTTATAGTGACCGACCTTCCCTCCGCCATCCACGTGGATGACACCGACGCCGGGGATCGTCCCGACGGCATTATTTACCGACTTGTCATTCCCGGTGAGCGGATTGGGGCCG
>DATNCR010000118.1:0-7666 GCA_035607135.1 Nitrospiraceae bacterium | reverse complement strand
GTGTCGATGGAGTAGGACTTGCCTGGCCGACGAATTTCCACATCTGAAATGGCGAAAGCCGGGTCTGAAGCGATGGCAAGGCGGACCATCTCATAGCGATCTTGGGCCGGCGCCAGACTGCCGTTCGGCTTATGGGGAGGGTGACTCGTAGGAATGTAGAGGATTTGGTCGAGCTCGAGGGCTTCGCGTGTCTGGCGTGCAATGGCCAGGTGACCGTCGTGCATGGGGTTGAAACTGCCGCCGAGGAGTCCCAGTTTCATGCGGTGCCACCCACGCGTTAACGTTGGTCCAGGATGACTAGATTGTCTCGGTGAATGACTTCGTCATATTCCTGCGGGCCGAGCTGCTGTTGGATCTCGATCGTTTTGAGCCCTTTGATCCGTGCCAAGGTGTCGGAAGAGAAGTTGACGAGTCCCTTGGCAAATTCTTTACCCTCCTGGTCGAGACAGCTGACCGCATCTCCCGTATCGAATGGGCCGCTGACGTCCAGAATGCCGGACGCCAACAGGCTTTTGCCCCGTCGGGCCAGCGCCTCGACGGCTCCCGGATCAAGCATTAGGGTCCCTCGAGGCCTGAGTGTGAAGGCAATCCAATGTTTGCGGCTGGTGAGGCGACGTTCCTTCGCAAGGAAGAGGCTTCCTCCAGGGCCGCCGGCCAATACTTTCGGGAGGAGACCGGCTTCTTGCCCGTTCAGGATCAAGGTGGCCACTCCGTACTCGCTGACCTTCTTGGCAGCCCGGATTTTCGTGGCCATGCCCCCAGTTCCTTCGAATGTGGTGGAGACGCCGGCTCGTTCCTCGATCTCTTCTGTAATCTCCGGGATCAACGGGATTAGTGTGGCTGCGGGGTTCTTGCGCGGGTCCTCGGTAAAGAGACCGTCGATGTCGGACAGAATGATCAACAGTTCCGCGTCGACCAGATGAGCGACGTCGGCAGCCAGAGTATCGTTGTCTCCCACGCGGATTTCATCTACGGCGACCGTATCGTTTTCATTGATGATGGGGATCACCCCGAACCCGATCAACGCAGTCAGGGTGTGGCGCGCATTAAGAAATCGCCGCCGATCAGCGAGGTCGTGGTGCGTGAGCAGAATTTGTGCCACCTTGAGGTCGAGCCGCTCGAACGATTTCTCGTACGCCCACATGAGTCGGCTCTGGCCGACCGCCGCGGCCGCCTGCTTCACGGGCAGGCTTTTGGGGTATTCCTTCAGGCCCAATTTCTTGATGCCGGACACGATCGCGCCGGAGGAAACAATCAAGACTTCACGTCCGTTTGACCGGATTGCCGCAATCTCATCCGCGAGCCGATCGATCTGGTCTGGGCGCAGCCCTGTGTCTCGGGACGCGACGAGACTGCTCCCGATTTTGATGACGATGCGGGTGGCCTGTCTTAGGAGTTCGTCTCGCATGGTGTCGCTCGAAGCTGCGCTACCTGTTGTCCGACATAGGTGACGAGTTCAGTCAGTCCTTCTCTCGTGGCGGCAGAGATCGGGAGGCATGTGTAATGGTGACGTGTGCAGTATTTCTGTAACGCGCGCAGGCGCGCCTTGTCTCCAGCTACGTCGATTTTCGTCGCGACCACCGCGAAGGGGCGTGTGGTGATCGGTTCATCGTAGGCGGCTAATTCCTGACGCATGATCTCAAAGCTCTTCACAGGCTCCTCAGGAGCCCATTCCGACACATCAATCATGTGCAACAGGAAAGACGTTCGTTCGATATGCCGAAGAAATTGGAATCCCAGTCCCTTTCCTTCATGGGCTCCTTCGATGATTCCAGGAATATCGGCGACAGCGAAACTTTCTTTCTCTCCCCAGCGAACGATCGCCAGATTCGGCGTCAGCGTGGTGAAGGGGTAATCAGCGATCTTCGGCCGTGCGGCCGAGATCGCAGCGATCAGAGTCGATTTCCCGGCATTGGGAAGACCCACGAGCCCGACGTCGGCCAACAGTTTCAACTCGAGTCTGAGCGACCGTTCTTCGCCTTCCGTGCCGGTTTCAAATTCGGTGGGAGTGCGGTTGGTCGACGTGGCGAAGTGGCTATTGCCCCGACCGCCCCGGCCCCCGTGGGCTCCTACAAATCGCTGTCCCGGGGTCACCAGGTCTGCCAACACCTCACCGGTCTGATCATCGAAGATGACGGTGCCGACGGGAAGGGCCACTACCACATCCTCTCCGGTCCTTCCGGAGCAATTGGCTGCGCCACCCTGGCGACCGACTTCCGCCTCGTAGTGTTTTTGGTAGCGGAGGTCGAGGAGCGTGGTCATGCGAGGCGATGCTTCAAATACGACATCGCCGCCGTGGCCGCCATCGCCGCCGTCCGGTCCGCCGCGCGGCACGAATTTTTCGCGTCGAAAACTGCATGAGCCGTCGCCGCCGCGGCCGGCTGCTATATGGATACGGACTTCATCGACAAACATCGGTGCACCGTTTCAGCGTGATCGCTGTGTAGGCATGACCTGTGAGGAACATCCCGCCGCACCTCTGCTCATGCCGGGAGTCCTTGCGGTAACGACACTGTGACGAGAAAGTAAGGAAAGATGCGTTATGAAACTGAAGGCGCGGAGTATACACTGACCTTCTGTCGCCCACGGCCACGTTCAAACTTCACGATCCCCGCGATGCGGGCGAAGAGGGTGTGGTCTTTACCCAGGCCTACGTTGAAACCGGGAAAGAACTTCGTCCCCCGCTGACGGATGAGGATTGATCCGGCCTTCACGGTCTCTCCACCATAGGCCTTGACCCCAAGATATTGCGGATTGCTATCGCGCCCATTTCTCGTTGATCCGCCGCCTTTATTTGTTGCCATGACTGATCCTCGTTAAGCCGTTTCGATACCGGTAATGCGCAGTTTCGTAAAGCCCTGGCGGTGGCCGTTAGTCCGCCGATAGTTCTTGCGCCGTTGTTTCTTGAAGATGGTGATGGAGCGTGTTCGACCCTGGCTGATAATCTCGGCCTTGACGGTGGCCCCCGTGACCAACGGTTGTCCGATCTCTACACCCTTGTCGCCGTGGACCAGCCGGACTTGGCCGAGTTCAATCGTGCCTCCGACCTCGCCAGGAAGGGACTCCACTTGGACCAATGATCCGGTTTCAACACGATACTGCTTGCCGCCTGTCTCGATGATCGCGTACATAAGCCCTTGTCTCCATTACGGAAGACGATCTTGTAACATAGCCATTTGAAGCCTGTCAAGGCAGAGGCAGATCTCTTCAGGGAAATCTCATTTCCTCTCCGATCGAGTACAGTCGACAAGCCGTACCCCTCCTACGGGTTAACCTATTCGGGGGCTATCCTGCTCTGACTTCTGGGCGTATGTTGTTGATCTATTGTTGAGTCATTCTGGGATTGGAGATCATAATGGCCGCCGCACCAAACCCTCGTCTCTCCAAGTCGAAACGCACTCCATTTGTGCTCCGTCCATATCGACGTATACCGACCTGGCTTGTTCTCTATTATCTCAGTGGAGAATCTGTCGGGAAGGGTATTGTGACAAATCTGTCCCGATCGGGGATGCGTGTTCAAGGCGACCATGCGGTTGAGCCTGGTCTCGATTTGGGGCTGCGCCTCACGCTTGAGGACAATGGTACGACGATAGAGATTGAACGAGCGACGGTTCGATGGGTCGATGGGTATGATTTTGGGCTGGATCTTGTCCGATTCAGTCCGGATGTCGCGATGCACATTGCGCGATTAGTCAGTCAGCAGATTCGTGCCCCGCAGATGCCCCACTGAAAGATTGCGTTGTGATTCGTTCTTGCCAGTCGTTCAAGCCACGCCCATTTGCTTGACGCTTCTTCCAGCCCGCTGTTATATTCCGATTTTGACGGTCAATAGTTCTTCGCTGTGTATGCTTGAGCCACAAGGAAAAATTTGGATGGACGGGTCATTCGTCAATTGGGCGGACGCGCACGTCCACGTGATGACCCATTCGCTCCATTATGGACTGGCTGTGTTCGAGGGGATTCGTTGTTACAAGGGGAAGTCCGGCTCCGCGATTTTTCGGTTGCAGGAGCATGTAGATCGGCTGTTCGACTCCACCCATATCGGCATGATGAAGATGCCCTTCGACAAGAAGCAGGTCGCAGAGGCCATCGTGGAGACAGTCAGGGTGAATAAGCTGGAGGCCTGCTATATTCGGCCGCTCGTCTATATTGGACATGGAGCTATGGGGGTCTACCCCGGTGAGAACCCAATTAAGTTGGCCATCGCGGCTTGGACTTGGGGTGCCTACCTCGGGGAGGATGCACTGGCAAATGGCATGCGGGCCCGGGTCTCTTCGTTTGCTCGTCATCACGTCAATGTATCGATGACGAGGGGGAAGATCTCAGGCTACTATGTGAACTCGATTCTCGCGAAGCGGGAAGCGAAAGCAGACGGGTACGATGAAGCCATTTTACTCGATACCGATGGATATGTGTCCGAAGGGACAGGGGAGAATGTCTTCATTGTGCGCAAAGGACAGATGAAGACCACGCCGCTTACCTCGATCCTCGACGGCATTACCAGAAGCTCCGTCATCGACTTGGCGAGGGAACAGCATATCTCCGTGGTGGAGGAGCGCTTCACGCGCGATGACATGTATATTGCTGATGAAGTATTCGTGACTGGAACTGCTGCCGAACTGACGCCGGTGCGGGAGGTCGACAACCGCTGTATCGGAACCGGTAGGCCAGGTCCAATCACGCAAGCTCTGCAGAAGGCCTTCTTTTCCATTGTGCGTGGGGAGGACCCTTCCCACGCACAATGGCTTACCCGCGTGTAGCAGGAGGCTGAACAGTTTCAGCTTTTCCCCCATATCTCCCGCTCCGCCTTCTCAAGCGATTGCTCCGGCAACGTTTTCGAATGCGTGATTCGTTTTTCATTATTCTTTCGATAAGTCGGACGGGCAAAAGTCTCCTCTTCGCAAGTACACATCCGTCATACTCGCACATACTTCACGAGTGACGAGGACTTCGTTTTCAATATTCTGCTAGTGTCCGCTGGAGGAAGAGTCGCTGGGGGGGTGGCTTTCAGTGGTCGGGGCTGCCGGCGTTGTTGCCGGGGCTTCGGGGGCAGTCTGAGAAGCCTCTTTCTTTTTGAGGTCGATGACTGTGGAGGAAAATGCCTGTTCTTTTGCGAGGATGGCTAGAAAAAGTGAGGTCAGCATGAAGACGGCAGCGACGGCGACTGTGAATTTGCTCAAGAAGTTGGCGGGGCCTCGGCTACCGAAGACCGTCTGGCTAGAGCCTCCGAATGATGCGCCGATCTCGGCACCCTTCCCTGATTGTAATAGGATTGCGCCAACCATGAGAAAACAGATCAACACATGAATCACGACGAGAAGTGTATACATGGCACTCCGATCAGTTAGGCCCTCTGTGTCTGAGCAATCCGGACGATTGTAGCAAACGAGTCGGGATCGAGACAAGCCCCACCCACCAGAGCCCCGTCAATCGCATCCGAGGCAAGAAACGGCTCGATGTTCTGGGGCGTCACGCTTCCTCCATACAAGATTCTCATGGCCGACGCGGTTGGGCTATCCCAGCCGGTTTCTATGAATAAGCGAATCGAGCGATGCACGGTCACCGCCTGCTCCGTGGTGGCGGCTCGCCCCGTGCCGATGGCCCAAACCGGTTCGTAGGCAATTGTGACGGTTGCCAGATCCTGTGTGGTCAACCCGGCAAGGCTGTTGCCAAGTTGAGTGGTGACGACCGATTCCGTTCGGCTTGCCTCACGTTCCTCCAGCGATTCTCCCACACATAGAATCGGAGAGAGTCCGTGCTTCAGCGCAGCCCGGACTTTCTTGTGAATAGTCTCATCTCGTTCGCCGAAGAGGCCGCGACGTTCGGAGTGGCCCACGATCACATAGCGGCAGCCCAGTTCTCGCAGCATAGGAGCGGATATTTCTCCCGTGAAGGCCCCATACGGTTCCCAATGCACATTTTGTGCGCTGAGACTGATCCAGGACGAGGGGCCTAACGCGTTGCAAGCCGAGGGGAGGGCCGTAAAGGGTGGCGCAATAACCACGTCCGCGTGAGGCGATGCAGGTATTCGATTGCGAAAGTCGCGAATGAAGGCCACGGCCTCCGTGGCCGTCTTGTTCATTTTCCAGTTACCGACAATGAGGGGTCTACGCACGAGTGTCTCGTTAGTCATAGAGGTGTGATTGCTGCAGGCTGCTCCGCGGCGAGGCGATTACGTGACTCGATTCGGAAGGGCGGTCAAGCCTGGGAGCTGTTTGCCTTCGAGCAATTCCAGCGCAGCACCGCCGCCGGTCGAGATGAACGACATATTCTCCGACTCGCCGGATCGATGCACGGCCAGAGCCGTTTCACCTCCGCCGACGATCGTCAGTGCATAGGCATCGGCAATCGCGTGGGCCATCGCGAGGGTGCCTCGGGCGTACGCATCAATTTCAAAGACACCCATCGGTCCGTTCCACAGAATCGTCTTGGCGTTCTGAACTGCTTCGTTGAAGAGTTTGACGGAGGCCGGGCCAATGTCAAGCGCATACCACCCGTTTGGAATCTCCTGGACCGGGACGATCTTCGATTCCGCTCCAAGCTCGCGGCTGGCTGCCACGACACAATCGACAGGCAGATAGAATTTGACACCGCGGGAAAGAGCATGATCCTCAATGCCTTTCGCAAGATCCAACATGTCGTTTTCAACCAGGGAGTTGCCGATCTCCATTCCCTTCGCCTTTAAGAAGGTGAAAGCCATGCCGCCGCCGATAATGACCTTGTCGACGCGTTTGCCAAGATTTTCAATGACCCCGATCTTCCCCGATACTTTTGCCCCGCCGAGAATGGCGACAAACGGCCGAACGGGATTTTCGACGGCTCCCTCGAGATACTCGATTTCTTTCTTGAGGAGGAAACCGGCGACCGAAGCGGGAATAAATTTGGTGATACCGACGGTGGAAGCATGAGCCCGGTGTGCGGCGCCGAATGCGTCATTGATATAGACATCGCCGAGAGCGGCCAGCGCTTTCGAGAACATGTCGTCGTTATCTTCCTCGCCCTGGTGGAATCGAAGGTTTTCAAGGAGAAGTACGTCCCCCGATTTCATCTTTGCGACAAGCGCTTCCACTGCCGGGCCGATGCAATCTGGCGCAAACAGAATGTCTTTGCCCATGAGCCGTCCCAGGCGTTTGGCTACCGGGGCCAGGCTGTACTTGGGGTCGAACTTTCCGTTCGGTCGGCCTAGGTGGGAACAGAGGATGACCCTCGCGCCGTCGTCGATGGCTCGATTGATTGTCGGCAGCGTCGAGCGAATGCGGGTGTCATCGGTGATTTGATGCGAATCATCTAAGGGGACGTTGAAGTCGGCTCGGATGATGACGCGCTTGTCCCGCAGTACGACGTCGTCGATGGTTTGTTTGCGCAGTCTCATGGCAGCTCTGTCAGGTTAGTCCTTCCAGGGATGGGGTTCAGGGTGAAATAGAGGGCGGAGGCAGGTATCACCTCGCGGTGCTAGCGCCTTGTTCTTGCCGCGATCACCTTGATTAGATCTCTAACCCGGCATGAATAGCCCCACTCATTGTCGTACCAGGCCGTCACCTTGACGAGCCGCTTGTCGATGACCATCGTGAGCGGGGAATCGAATGTCGCCGAATGAGGGTCGCCCTTCTGGTCGATCGAGACGATCGGGTCTTCAGAGTAGAGCAGAATGTCTTTCATGGGGCCG
>DATNCR010000104.1:0-7302 GCA_035607135.1 Nitrospiraceae bacterium | reverse complement strand
ATTGCCTTAGCCGATGCTGTGGCGATGTTGTTGGAAAATGAAGAGTTGAGGTATGAGCTGGGACGTCGTGGGCGGGAAATTGTGGTGAAAGAGTTTTCTGCGGCCGCAGTGACCGGTCAAACGTTGGCTTTGTACCATGAGCTGCTCCATAGTCGTTCATGATTCTAAGGGGATTGCCGTTCGTGAAAAAGTGGGCCATGTGTCAGGCAAACCGATGACATCTTGATCTCTCCGATATGCGAGTTCTGATCACAGGGGCGGGGGGATTTATTGGTGAGCACCTTGTCCTGCGGTTGGCGCGAGAAGGGTATCAGGTTCGAGCCTGCGTTCATTGTAGCCATCCTGAGATTTCGGTTCCATCCGAAGTGCAAGTGGTCGAAGGCGATGTACGTAATCGATCATCTATGAAAGCTGCGGCCTCAGGGTGCGAACTGATTTTACACCTTGCTGGAAAGGCTCACGCGGTTCATGAGGTGCGTGCCGACGAAGATGAGTATCACGCTGTCAATGTGGAAGGTACTCGCCATGTGCTTGATGGAGCTGTTGCAGGAGGGGCTCGGAGGATCATTTTCTTCAGCAGCGTGAAGGTATTTGGGGAAAGCTCGCAGGGGTGTATGGATGAATCCACCTTGCCCCAACCTGCTACCCCCTACGGACGTTCAAAGTGGGAAGCTGAACAACTGTTGAATGCATATGCTGCACGAGGTGGATTAACATTGTCCAGTTTGCGTCTCCCCATGGTGTATGGCCCCAGTCACAAGGGCAATCTCTTTCGGATGATTGCCGCGATCGATCGAGGGCGATTCCCACCCCTACCGCAGGTGCCGAATCGTCGCAGTCTGCTGCACGTCGAGAACTTGATTGATGCGACGCTATTAACCATGCGCAGCGGCGGGCCGTTACGACCTTGTTATGTGGTGACGGATGCGCGCCCCTATTCCATTACAGAAATCTATGAGTCCTTGCGCAAGGGGGTCGGAAGACCGGTTGCTCGATGGCGGGTGCCGGCGAGGTTGCTGAAGACTGCGGCGCGTTGTGGAGATGTGCTTGAGCGTGTAACGGGTCGATCAAGTCCGCTCACATCTCCGATGCTCGAGAAGCTGATCAGATCGGCCTGGTACAGTTCCGATGCGATCGCACAGGATTTGGGCTACCGCCCACTCTTTACCTTCACTGACGCGGTGCCGGAGATGATCCGGTCCTATCGCGCAAGTCTACGATGATGCTCATTGGTCTTGTCTTTGGCGTCGGGGTTCTGTCTTGGTGGCTAACCAGGCGGTTGTCTCGCCGCGATTCTTTCTTGTTTCTATTGGATCATCCGAATGAGCGTTCGCTTCATGATATTCCGATTCCGCGGACAGGAGGTGTGGCGATCGTTGGGAGTCTTTTTCTTGGGCTTATCGCTGCCCGAGCTCTTGGATTTCTGGAGATGAGCGAGGGCCTCTCATGGTTCAGGTGGGTGTATCTCGAAAACTGGATTCTCGGCATGACGATACTGTTGGGCCTCGTGTCTTTCATGGATGACCGAGGGAGAGTACCGGTATGGTTTCGGCTCGGGTGTCAGTTTTCCGCGTCTGCTATTCTCGCCCTTGGTGCGGGGCTTGTCCTTCCGGCCATTGAAATCCCTCTCCTTGGAACAATCGAACTCAGATGGTTGGGGGGGCCTCTCACTATTTTGTTGTTCATATGGGTCACTAATCTCTATAATTTTATGGATGGAATGGATGGATTTGCTGGAGGTATGACGGTAATCGGTTGTGGGTTGCTCGGGTATTTGGGCTGGCAAGCGCATCATCCCGTGATCTCTTTCATTGCAACCTTGCAAGCGGCTGCAGCGGCGGGATTTCTTGTCCATAATTTCCCACCGGCGAAGATTTTTATGGGTGATGTCGGGAGCGTCTCGACAGGTTTTCTTGCGGCGGCGTTGATTGTCCTCGGATGTCGAGACGGGGTCTTTGATCTGTGGGTTCCGCTTATCGTGTTTTCACCCTTTATCGTCGATGCCACAGTGACACTGGTACGGCGAGCGCTTCATCACGAAAAGGTGTGGCAAGCCCATCGTGACCATTATTACCAGCGATTGGTCTTAAGTGGGTGGGGCCACAGGCGGACTGTCCTGGCGGAATATGGGGTGATGGCTTTGTGCGGGGGCTTGGCGCTCTTCTATCAGTATGCGTCGGAAGAGTGGCGGCTCGTCGTTTTGGGGGCCTGGGGGATGGTGTTTCTCTCCCTTGCCTTTGCAGTGAGAGGTGTGGAGCAACGGATACAGCCGGTCGGTTCTTGAGAGGATAGCGGGGCCAATGACTTCATCAATTGCCATGCCGTCATCCGAGCGGGTGCCCTATTTCGACACGATCATCCGTGTGGTATTGGCTGTCTATATCGCGGTGCTCCCCTTCAAGTCCCTTCTCATTGTGGAACGAAACGGGTTTATTCTCCTGCTTGGTTTGCTCGTCGGGTGGAGTGCTGTCAATCGTCGTCTGTTCTATTCCCGGACTCCGTACGATATGGTCCTGCTGGCCTTTGTTGTGTGGGTTGGACTCACGGTCCCATTTTCTGTGGCTCCGTCCTATAGCGTGACGGAGTATGGCAAGCTGCTTCAACAAATGGTGGTCTTCTACGCGGTGATTTATTTTTTCAAGGAGCCACGCTTTCGACAAGTTCTGTTCAGTTTGATAGGGGTCATGGCCATGCTAGTAGCCGGCTACGGACTTTCACAGTTCAACCTTGAAAATCCTCAAGCGGTCGTCTCGTTCCTCCCCGCTGAGGTGTGGCTGACAACTTTCCTTGTCATGATCATTCCTTTTGGATTGGCGGTGGCATTGGGAGAGGGCCCTTCAGAAATACGAGCCGGTGGTGCGCTGATCGCAGGAATGATGATGGTCTGCTTGCTTGCGACTCAGTCGCGCGCAGGCCTGGTTGCCCTGGTTGGGGAGTGTTGGGTGATTGCCTGGTTCATCCGTTCCGTCTCTGCCAAGATTATCGCCGCACTTGCAACAGTATGTGTGATTGCAGCTGTCGTGATAGTCTTTACTTCGAACCCCACCGCTGTATCAGGGCAGACTGCCGATACCACGATCGCGCTTCCACTCAAAATGGGTTTTGCCTCTGTGATTCATCGGTTTGATATTTGGTGGTTTACCCTTTCCGAGATCGCCAGGCACTGGTTGGTTGGGATTGGATATGGGAGCCAGAATTATCTTCTGCTGTATGGACAGGTTGATGAAATTGTCATGTCCGGACATCATGCTGTCACGAATCAAGGAACTCATAATATTTTCCTCTATCTGGCTCTCCATGTCGGACTCCCGGGGATGCTCATCTTTGGATGGTTTGTTGTTCGGGTCGTTCTGAAGACTTCTGAAGAATACCGCCAGGCGCACGATTGGCTGTCAAAAGCCATACTCGCTGGATCGATTGTCAGCGTCGTAGGGCTGATCCTACGTCTCCAGTTCGATCAGATGCTTGTCGGATCTCTAGCAGTCATTTTTTGGGTGCTTTTGGCAATGGCGGTCTTAAGTTATCCGTCATATAATCGGGCAGCTGAGGAAATTCTGGCACGAAGGTCCGAAGCTTTAATGGAAGTCTAATTGACGAATCGTCGATCACGTTGAGTAACGGGCTTATGCGAAAAGTAGTAATCTCACTGTTTCATCGTCTCGTCGGACGCTATGGACATGTAGTGCTTCAGTACAGATCAGTTCTTGTGGTTTGCACACAGCTTGGGCTGATTGCGGCGGCGAATCTGATCGCGTTTGCTCTCCGGTTCGAAGGTGACATTCCCCCTGAGTACGCACGACTGTTTCTGCAGAGCCTCCCCATCGTATTGGCCATCTATGGTGTTGGTCTTGTCGCATTCGGCATCCAGCGCGGGCTTTGGCGTTATGTTGGGCTTCATGATTTAGGCCGCATCCTCTGGGCCTCCGTCATCAGCTCTGTGGTGTTCTATGGTGTGGTGCATGGGCTTCTTGGGTGGATCGCCTATCCCCGCTCGGTCATTATTCTCACTGGTGTCCTCAGCGGACTCTTTCTCGCTGGTATCCGGTTGGTGGTTCGGTGGTTCCGCGAATGGCTTCACGTGCTGAACCCTACGGCTCGCAGAGTGTTGGTGGTCGGAGCGGGCAACGCCGGTGAGTTGCTAATTAGGGACATGCTAAGCACCTCGGGCTCTGATTACCGGCCGGTCGGGTTGGTGGATGACGACCCAATTAAGCGGAGGATGAAGATCCATGGGGTTCCCGTCGTGGGGACCCTCGCGGATATTCCTGCTCTGGCGCGAGGTCTTGTTGCGCATGAGATCATTGTGGCGATTCCTTCGGCGTCGACCGCACTGAAGCAGCGAATCCTTGCGGCGTCAGAGGGGTGCAAAGTTCCCATCAAAACCTTGCCAAGCGTGAAACAACTGTTGGCAAACCCTGAGGCGCTGAGACAGGTCAGGCCGATGAGCTTGGAGGATCTTCTCCAACGTGAACCTATCCAGACTGATCGGCAAGAGTTGCATCCGCTGCTTGAAGGGAAGCGAGTGCTCGTGACCGGCGCCGGAGGGTCAATCGGGTCTGAGCTCTGCCGGCAGATCGCCCGATATCAGCCGGCCACATTGATCCTCTTTGAGCGTTATGAGAACAGCCTGTTTGCGCTTGACCTTGAACTACGGGGGCAGTATCCAAGGATTACCATTATCCCGGTTATTGCAGATGTGACGATTCCTGAGCGAGTGGCAGAGGTGCTGCAGCAGACGGCCCCGGAGCTTGTGTTTCATGCTGCTGCGCACAAACATGTGCCGCTCATGGAGCTGAATCCGAAAGAGGCCGTCCGCAATAATATACTTGGAACGAAGACTGTGGCGGAGGCGTCGTTGGCGAGCGGCGTCGATTGTTTTGTGCTCATATCCACAGACAAGGCTGTGAATCCCACGAGTGTTATGGGTGCCACGAAACGGGTGGCAGAGGATCTGCTGCAGAGCCTAAGCTCTAGAGGACGGACGAAATTTACGGTGGTCCGATTTGGGAATGTGCTGGGCAGTAACGGCAGCGTTGTCCCCTTGTTTGCGGACCAGATTCGAAAAGGGGGGCCGGTGACGGTGACCCATCCCGAGATCAAACGGTTCTTCATGACGATTCCAGAGGCGGTCCAGTTGGTCCTGCAGGCGAGCCTCTTGGGGCAGGGCGGCGAGGTATTCGTGCTGGATATGGGGGAGCAGGTCAAAGTGGTCGATCTGGCCAGGAATATGATCGTGCTGTCCGGTCTTGTGCCTGACCAAGATATTAAGATTGTATACAGTGGTTTGCGCCCAGGAGAAAAACTGTACGAGGAACTTTTTGAAGAGACTGAGCAAGTCGAACCCACGCCACACGCAAAGATCCGGCGCGCCATCGGTGTGTCGGCGATTCAGTCGGATCGCCTCGATCGAGCGATCGCGCATCTTGAGGCTGCCGTGAATCAAGGGGATGAGGATGAACTGATTCGCCGGCTCACGGAGGCCGTTCCGACCTATACACCGATGTCGGCCAGCAGCATGATACACGAGATAGACCAGATGAACCAGGTCAACCCGTCTCGCTAGTCTCGCTCGGCTGTCCTGCCAGAAGCGTTTTCGATTTGTACGTCTGTACGATCAGTGTACAATCCAGTGCGATCCCACACCATGCGGCATCATTTTGATATAGGAGGAGTGTGTAGAGAATGAGAGGCGTCGTTCTGGCCGGTGGATTAGGAACTAGGTTGCTTCCGCTCACCAAAGTCACCAATAAGCATTTGCTGCCGATCTACGATCGGCCCATGATTTACTATCCCATTCAGGCATTGGCCAATGCCGGGATCCAAGAAATCATGCTGGTGACGGGAGGAAACAGCGCGGGAGATTTCTTGAAATTGCTGGGCAATGGGAAAGACTTCGGGCTGAAGCGGCTCAATTATTCCTATCAAGAGGGAGAGGGCGGTATCGCCGATGCCCTGCGATTGGCCGAGCACTTTGTAGACGGTGAACCGGTGTGTGTCATCTTGGGCGACAACATTATAGAGGGCAACATCGCCCGTGCCGCCGAAGCATTTGGGACGCAGCAGCTGGGGGCGAAAATTCTCTTGAAGGACGTGAAAGAACCTCAACGGTTCGGAGTGCCGATTCTTGAAGGAAATCGGATCGTCAAGATCGAAGAGAAACCGGCGAATCCCCGATCGTCGTATGCGGTCACGGGTATGTATTTTTATGATGCGCACGTCTTCGACATCATCAAGACCCTCAAACCATCGGGGCGGGGCGAGCTAGAAATTACCGACGTCAACAATGCCTATATCGCGGATGGAACATTGACCTGGGATCTGTTGGAGGGCTGGTGGACCGACGCGGGAACAATCGAATCCCTCCACCTGGCCAACCAGCTCGTCGCGAAAACCGGCGCGAACAAATTGTGAGACTCACGCCACGATGAACCTCGAATCTCGAACTAGGTCGTAGGATGCGAATCCTCGTAACCGGTGGAGCCGGATTCATTGGGTCGCATCTCGTACGTCGCCTGGTTGTGCAAAGCGGCCATGAGGTGGTGAATCTCGACGCGTTGAAATACTCCGGTAATCTTGGAAATCTTAAGGCGATCGAGACGCATGCCCGCCATACATTTGTGCATGGGGATATTGGCGATCAGCCCTTGGTCGAACGCCTTCTTCGTGAGCATCGAATTGAAGGGGTGATCAATGCTGCGGCGGAAACCCACGTCGATCGGTCCATTCTCGATCCGGGGGCCTTTGCGCGAACCGATGTGGTGGGGACCGGCGTGCTGCTTGAGGAGGCCCGTCGTGCCGGCCTGCAGCGATTTTTGCAAGTCAGCACGGACGAAGTCTACGGCAGCGTCGAGACCGGGATGTCGAGCGAGACCGATCGCCTGGCTCCGCGCAGTCCCTATTCGGCCAGCAAAGCTGGTGGAGATCTTTTGGCGCTCAGCTATTGGACGACCTATCGGTTCCCTGTAATGGTGACCCGGGGCAGCAATACCTATGGGCCGAATCAGTATCCCGAAAAATTCGTCCCGTTGTTTGTCACCAATGCGATCGATAACCAGTCTCTTCCTCTCTATGGGGATGGACGCCAGTGTCGCGATTGGCTGGCCGTGGAGGACCATTGTTCGGCGATCGAGCATATATTCCTTCGTGGTGCACCCGGAGAGATCTACAACGTCGGCGGGGGTAATGAACGGGAGAATATCATGGTGGCTGAACTGATAGTTGGCCATCTGGGCAGATCCCGCGACCTCATTCGATTCGTGGAGGATCGGCCGGGACATGATCGCCGCTACGCAGTGGATTGCA
>DATNCR010000075.1:0-5355 GCA_035607135.1 Nitrospiraceae bacterium | reverse complement strand
GTATCTAAAGCAGCGGTATCCCGCCCATACTCCTGGTTACAGCTTCTCATCGTCTTGATGACGGTCTTCGCCCTCGTCATCGGCTCAATCGCGTTCCACTACATCGAAACCCGCATGGTTGCCTCAGTAGGCGAAAATCTTGCTCTCACAGCCGCCGAAGTCTCGGACAAATTAGACCGATTTCTCGGTGAACGGCATAGCGATGTGCTGATGATTGCGGGAACGTTCAGCGGCCAGCCCCACACGAAGGAGTTCCAGTCGGCGTATCTTGCTCAGATGAAGGCATTGTACCCGGATTACTTGTGGATTGGCGTCACGAACACGCGCGGACAGATCGTGGTCGCCACCGACCAGGCCACGGTGGGACGTGACTACAGCGCACAACTCTGGTTTCAGGCGGTGCGTAATAGGCGAGCGGTGTATGTGGAGGATGTGGAGCCATTCGAGGCGATGGGCGGTGTGAACTCAGTAGCCTTTACGGCTCCTGTCACCGGACCGCATGGAGAGTTTCTGGGGGTCGTGACGACGCGGGTCGGGATTCCAGCGCTAGAAAACATCCTGACCAGGACCCTTCAGGCTTTCGAGCATCGGGAGAGATCGTTTGGAAAGATTGCGTACCAGTTTCTGACTGAGAAGGGGGTTGCCTTCATTGATTCGGATCTCGAGGATAAGACCCACGTGAATCTCAAACAACTGGGCCTACCGTCGGCACTGCTAAGCGAACGGTCCTTGTTCGGTTATGTGGAAGAAGAGCACCGGCGTCGCCACGAGCCGGTCATCACCGGCTACAGCAGGACCCAAGGTCATGGCAATTTTGAAGGTCTGCATTGGACGGTGCTGCTGCGCATGGATCGGCACGATGTCCTGACGCCGATTCGAGAAGTCCTCTGGAACCTTGGCCTGGCGGGCGCTTCAATGATGGTTCCAATGCTCGGTCTCTTGCTCTGGAGCATGCGACGAGTGCAGAAGGAACATGTGCGTGCCACGCAATCCGAAGTGTCGCTGCGGGAGAGCGAGGCGCATACGCGGCGCATTGTCGAGACGGCGCTCGATGCCTTCATCGGGATGGATGCCGCCGGAATCATCACCGACTGGAATATCCAAGCCGAACAGATGTTCGGCTGGTCCCGGCAAGATGCCATCGGGCAACCCCTCTCCGTCACTATCATCCCTCCACAACACCGGGAAGCCCATGAACATGGGTTACGTCATTTTCTCGCAACCGGCGAAGGACCGATACTGAACACACGGGTCGAAATTACAGGCTGTCACCGGGACGGGCACGAGATTCCGCTAGAGCTGTCGATCTCACCGGCCTTGGGGCAGAGGGGAGCCTATACGTTCAGCGCGTTCGTGAGAGATATCTCGATACGGAAACGGACGGAAGAGCGGTCGGCCATGCAGCACAATATGACCCGGGTGCTTGCCGAGTCGGAGACTCTCATGGACGCGATACCGAAGATCCTTCGTGTCATCTGTGATCTTTCCCATTGGGATCTTGGCGCCCTGTGGCTCGTGAACGACCACACGCGGACCATCAGTTGCGCGGAGATCTGGCATCAGCCTGCAGTGGATGCGGTGGAATTCTCACGTGTGACCATGCAGGACAACTTCACCCATGGCCTCGGCCTGCCGGGGCGGGTCTGGGCGGCAGGCCAACCAGCCTGGATCCCCGACGTGATGCAGGACTCCAACTTCCCACGTGCCCCGTTCGCGCGGCAAGCGAATCTCCATGGCGCCTTTGCCTTTCCCATCATGATCAACGAAAAGGTATTGGGGGTGATGGAATTCTTCAGCCGTGAGATTCGCTCTCCCGATGAAGATCTGCTGCAGGTATTCGTCACGGCTGGGAGCCAGCTCGCTCAGTTCTTCGAACGGAAACGGGCGGAGGCGAGCGTTCACGCCTATGCCAAGGAACTTGAGCAGAAGAATCGCAACCTCGACAGTGCATTGACCGAAGCTCAGGCCGCCACACAAGCCAAGTCTGCCTTTCTTGCCGTCATGAGCCATGAAATTCGCACCCCCATGAACGGCATCATGGGAATGAACGGACTTTTGCTCGAAACGCACATGACGCCTGAGCAGCGCGACTACGCCGAGACCGTGCAGCGATCCAGTGAAGCCCTGCTCAACATCATCAACGATATTCTTGACTTCTCGAAAATCGAATCCGGTCGGATGAAGTTGGAAACGATCGACTTTGATCTTCGGACGACAGTCGAAGAGACATTGGATCTCTTTGCCGAGTCGGCGCAGCGCAAGGGTCTGGAATTGGGATGTCTGCTGCACGCTGAAGTACCCACGGCATTACGCGGCGACCCGGGCCGTCTACGTCAAATTCTCATCAATCTCATCGGCAACGCGCTGAAGTTTACCGAACAGGGCGAAGTCATGATTCATGTGACTCGACGGGAAGAGGATGCCGAGCGCAGCCTGATCGAATTTGCCGTGATCGACACGGGAATCGGAATAGCCCCCGAGGTACTGGGGATTCTGTTCAAGCCGTTTACCCAGGCGGACACCTCGACGACGCGGAGATTTGGCGGTACCGGCTTGGGCCTCGCCATTTGCAAGCAGCTTGTGGAACAGATGGGGGGCCAGATCGGAATTGAGAGTGTACCTGGTCAAGGAAGCGCCTTCCGGTTTACGGTGTGGCTGACTCAACAACCGGCGCAGGCCAAGATGATGCCCATGCCAAGAGGGTCCCTCGCGGGACGGCGGTTGTGTATTGTGGATGACAATGCCACCAACCGACGAATCCTTGAGCAATACGCGTTTCAATGGGGCCTCCAGAGTGCCACCGCGTCCGACGGATACCAGGCCCTTGCTCTGCTGAAAGACGCGGCGACCAGGGGAGAACCCTTCGATTTGGCCATCCTCGATTTACAGATGCCTCGCATGGACGGACTGGAACTGGGGCGCACGATCACTGCTGATCCTGTTCTGGCGGGGACTCGCCTTGTCCTGCTGACCTCAATGGGTATTCGGGGGCAGGCCGAAAAAGCGAAGCAAGCGGGGATCTCAGCCTATCTGAGCAAACCAGTACATCGCTCGCACTTATATGATTGTTTGACCATGATTGTGGATCTGCCTGCAAAATCTTCCATGGACTCGCTGGAGGCCGGGGCTGCGAGTCGGCCCGGTGACGTGTTGGTGACCAAGCATGTCCTCAAGGAAGCCGCAGTTGCGGCGCGCGTCCGCATCCTTGTGGCAGAGGATAATGTCGTGAACCAGAAGGTCGCGGTGTGTCAGCTGGAAAAACTCGGTTACCGGGCTGATATCGTGGCCAACGGTCTCGAAGCAGTCGAAGCAGTCTCACGGGTGAGTTATGCCTTGGTGTTGATGGATTGCCAAATGCCCGAGATGGATGGATTGGAAGCGACGGCGTTGATTCGGAAGCGTGAAGGGGAACAGGGTAGCCGACGACTCCCCATCATCGCCATGACCGCAAATGCCATGCGAGGAGACCGTGAGAAATGTTTGGCGGCTGGTATGGATGACTATCTTGCCAAGCCGGCGAAGCTGGAGCAAATCGAGACGGCTCTTGCCAGATGGCTTTCCAGCCTGGCAACACCTGGCGAACAGAAAGGACCGGTGCCGCTAGTCAGACAAGAATCGGCTCATGAGTGTGTGGATGCCACGGTGCTCGCGGAATTGCGCCAACTTGATATGTCCTGTGGCCTCCTGTCCACGCTGATTACGAATTTTTTGAGAGACGCGCCGACCCGTCTGGCTGTCTTGCAGGAGGCGCTACGGCAGGGCGATGCCCAGGCGTTGGCACGAGTGGCTCATGATTTGAACGGCTCCAGCGGCAACTTAGGCGTACGGAAGATGCGCGAGCTCTGTATCGAACTTCAGGCGCTTGGCAGAGCCAAGGATCTCGGCAAGGCAGGAGCTCTTTTGACACAGCTGGTGAATGAATTCGAGTTGGTACGTCAGCGTCTGATGGCCGAACATGCGACGATCGCGCCTGACACGCTGGCCGATGACATATAAGGAAGGTGAGGCATGCCCATGGATAAAAAGAAAATCCTGATCGTCGATGACAATGCGGACACCCGCCTCTTACTCAGCGCGCGGTTGAAAGCCCATCAGTATCACACCGTCTTTGCCGCCGACGCGCTCCAAGCGATGTCCGTTGCGCAGAAGGAGCGGCCGGATGCGATGTTGCTCGATTTAGGGCTTCCCGGAGGGAACGGTATGGTGGTTCTGCAGAGATTCAAAGCGAATATGACTCTGAATGGAATCCCCATCATCATCGTGACCGCTGAGGACCCACTGGTCGCTGAAGCCGGCACCATCGAGGCAGGCGCAGTCGCGTTCCTTCAGAAACCTGTGGATCAAGACAAGCTCCTGGCAGCGGTGCAACAAGCCGTGGGAACAACCTGACGCCCGATCTGAGAGCGTGGAGAGCTGTTCTATCAAATCCGTTCAGTTGAAAGAGGAAGGACCACATCTTGGTAAGAAGTTGATCGGTTGCAAAAGGGGTCTCGCGCGAATCCCCATGAGGGTGATGAAGGACAAATGGGCTGGAACACACCAAAAGAGCAGGCGCAGCCACAGCCACAGTATAAGATTCTCGTCGTCGACGATGAGGACAATATCCGTACGCTGGTCCAAACCATGCTCAAACAGGAGGGGCGCCACGTGGCGCTGGCAGCCAAGGGAAAGGATGCCATCGCGATGTTTAAAAAGGAACGCCCGCATCTGACGATTCTGGATATCGACATGCCGGACATCGATGGGCTCACGGTGTTGAGGGAAATCCGCACCATCGACCCTCAGGCCAAAGTCATGATCTTTACAGGAGGGGATAGCCCGACAGTAGAGCGTGAAGCGAGGGCGCTGGGAGTGACCGACTTTCTCCATAAAGGGTTTGCCTTGCCTCCAATTTACGAGCTCCAGTCCCGCGGATCGACATCCACGGTCCTCGAAGCACCCTCATCTACGTCACCCGTGCTACCCCGAAAGGTATAGCCCGGCGCTCTTTCTGTTGCTCGGAGGAGTCCTATGCCGCGGATTCTCGTCATCGATGATGAACAGCTGCTCCGTTAGACAGTTGTGACAATCCTGACCCGAGCGGGGTTCACCGTAGAGGAAGCCTCGGATGGTCAGGCCGGCATCGCCATGTTCCACAAGAACCCGCCGGACATAGTCCTGACCGACATCTTCATGCCGAACCGGGATGGGACCGAGATCATCAAGGAGTTGAAGCATTCGAGTCCTCGGACCAAGATCATTGCCATGACGGGAGGAGGACACCTGCGCATGATGGAAATCGCATCTGCGGCGAAAGTTCTCGGTGCAGACCATGTCCTCGACAAACCGTTTGACAGTGAGTCTCTTCTCGCAGCG
>DATNCR010000051.1:0-3155 GCA_035607135.1 Nitrospiraceae bacterium | reverse complement strand
CGGAGCCATCACGGTGGTGACACCGCTGGCCGGTGGCAGCGTGAACCGGTAAGCATCAACGTGAATCCTTCTCGAAAGATACGACATGGAAATGATACAGGAAACGATTTGAGGTGAATGACGTCCCTTTCACACCGGATTCGGCGCGACGAATACTAATACCTTGAGGCGCTGACCTGTGTGGTTTTTCACTCCATGCTCTTCACCGGCCGGCGCCAAGGTCCCCTGCCCTGCGCTCAACATCTGTTTCTCTGAACCGACCTGAAACGTGCCCTGCCCCTCAAGCACGAGATAGACCTTATCCTGCTCGCCGTGGATGTGCCCCTTCTGTTCCTGCCCAGGCTCGAAGCAGTAGATGTCGCAGAAGAATCGTGGCGTCTGAAACATGTTATTCTTCTTCATCTTCTCGCTGCTAAATAGCTGATAATCAGAGAGGTTGACCACGTTCATTCATCAACTCCTTTTGAGGTGTTACGGATGCGTTCGACGACGTTCACGCGTCGCGAGAATAGAATCGACCGAGATCACATGATGCGAGAGTCCCAAGTCCTTGGCCGGAAGTCCCATCGCGAGACCGAGTAACTGCGGCACATGCAAGATCGGCAAGTGGAGCTCGCGGTTCACCGCACGACCAGCTCGATCCTGATAAATATCCAAACTCATGTGACAGAGAGGACAAGGCGTCACCATAAAATCGGCTCCCTTCTCCTTAGCTTCGTTCATGTGCATCCCTGCCATCGCCACGGCAATGGCTTCCTTTTCAAGGATGATGGGAAACCCACAGCATTTGGTTCTTCCGGCATAGGCCACCGGTTCGCCCCCGACGGCTGTGATGACGCGCTCAAGGGATTGAGGATTCTCAGGATCGTCAAATCCAAGATCCCACGACGGGCGTAGGATATAGCAACCGTAAAACGGAGCGATGCGGAAGTCCCGCATCGGCATGGAGACCAGGGAGCTCAGGCGAGCCAGCCCAATGTCTCGAACTACAATCCACAAGAGATGTTTAACTTGGACACGACCGTGGTAGGTCAAACCGTCCGGTGCGAGGAGAGCGTTGATACGGTTCAGGGTCGCCGGCTCTGTCTTCAATTGGCGATTGGCGGCACTCATGACCCCTTGGCACGTGCCACAGATCGTCATGACGTCCAGACCGAGCACCTCCGCCTGCGCAAAGGTTCTGGCATTGAATACCAGCGCCATGTCGGGATGTGCTTCTGTCACCACACCGGCGCCGCAACATGCGGCCGACGTCAGTTCGACGACCTCGATCCCCAATTGGCCGATGATCGCCCTCGTCGATTGATAGAGTTCCGGTGTCGCCCCTTGCGCCGCGCAGCCTGGGTAGAGGGCATATTTCATGGGTGTACCGCTACGGGAGATGAGACTTGGCCCGATTGAAAGACTCTCGAAGATCGTCCATCGCAGCCGACGTTTTCGCCTTCACCTGCTCCCAGGAAGAGGCCGTTGCGGAATGAATCTCCTGTGCTTTTTTTTCGGCCAGCTCCTTTTTCTTTTCTAAATCACTGATGGCCTTCTGAATGTCCGCTCGTGCTTCCGCCGATGCGTGCTTGACTTGTCCACGGAGCTGCGCGATGCGCCCTTGCATCTCGTCCAGTTCCGTTTGGACCTTTCGCTGAAATGCATCCTTCTGCTGAATCGTATAGTCCTTAGTGGCCGTCACCGCTTCCTGCGTTTCTTGAATAACTTTGTCACCCGTCACCGGCTTATCCGACGCGCCAACTGAGACAACAACGAAAATGTTGAGCACCCCGATTCCCACAGCACCCCACAACCTTCTGGCATGATTTTTCATAGCAATCCCCTCCATTCCACCGATGTACATCTCGTGTTGGAGTATAACTTCCGCATGTCGGAAAGTCACCGTGCACGGACCATGACGCGTGAAGCACGAGCATGCGGGGATACATGGAAGCTGTGCCTGTATCAGATGAGGAAGGGGGAGGAAGACAGCCCGTCATGCGCTGCGAACTGACTCACCATATTATTTCTTCGGAGTGTCGCCCACCTGCAAGATCCATTAATGGCTCTGGTTGATTCCTATCTCATTTTCGGCCATGCGGCCCGCTCTCAAATTGGCGGACACGGCGATATCCATCTTCGGAGGCCGCGGCTTATTTCTCTTATGCATCATCTCGACGAACGTATCTTTGTCGATCGACAGTTTTAGACATTCGTTGAATTTCTTCTCCTCACCGATGGTGGATGACACCCTGCCGTTGTAGTCATGACCAGGATAGACGATGGTATCGTCGGGCAGCACGAAGAGTTTTTTGCGCACGGAGTCGAACAGTTTGTCCGCAGAACCGCCTTGAAAATCCGTACGGCCATTTCCGCGTATGAACAGGGTATCGCCTGTAAACACTGCGCCGGGCAGGAGATAGCTGGTACAGCTGTCCGTGTGGCCCGGAGTGGCAAGCGCTTTCATCGTGGTGTTACCGATGTGCAACTCCTGGCCCTCTTGTAGGAACATATCCGCACCCGTCACCATACCCTGTGCACCGCCACCAAAAACGATTTGTGCCCCGGTACGATCTTTGAGTATCGAGGCGCCGGTAATGTGGTCGGCGTGGATGTGCGTTTCGACGGCAAAGATGAGCGTCAGACCCAGCTCATCAAGTATTTTGAGGTCTCGTTCGATATTTTCGATAACCGCATCAATGATGATCGCCTTGTCGGAGTCGCGGTCGCCCACGATGTAGGTGCGGCCTTCCGCCCTGTCGTCTTCGTCCTGCATCCCATTCACGTCCAAGAGGACCGTGACGGTACAGGTGTCTCTGATTGCCATGGCCGGCACTCCGAAGATTTCCGAGTTTGCTACACCCTTAGGGCACGCACACAGCAACGATTTATCCTACTTTTTCATGGCGGCCTGGCTATAACCGGATGAAGTTCGGAAGAAGGAGGGCCGTCACGCGCCCCAACATGTCGGATTGATCAGCCTGACCTACATCCGACACGTTTAAGAAGATTCCTGACGCTTAGCCGCCTCTAGATCCCGTTCGTAGGGCTCCATTTCAATCTGCTTTACCGTGTGCTGGAGACGAGCCCACTCTTCCGGGACCATTGTCACAAACTCAATGCCGAATTGCCGCCCTCGGATCCACCTGACTAGTGCTTGCTGAATCTTAATC
>DATNCR010000043.1:0-12805 GCA_035607135.1 Nitrospiraceae bacterium | reverse complement strand
GAATCAGGGCTGCTCCTCTATCGGTCTCGGCGGATTGATTGCGTCGTGGTCGCACTCGAATTGCCGGATCAATCAGGCTTGAAGGTATTGGTGGACCTCGTTCCGATAGCCAGTAGACCGAATGTGGCTGTCGTCATACTCACCAACCGACTTCAGCGCGGGTTAGGTGAGATAGCTCGGCAAAATGGGGCCTATGCCTGCTTTGTGAAACAATTCATGTCGGGCGAAGATTTGGACCGAGCAATTCAGCGTGCGATGGCGTTTGTGGGACAGATGCCCAAGGAAGATCGATACCGCCCTCGCTAGGCTCTGTTCTGGGGGGAGCTCCGATATTGGGAAAGTGAATATCACGGAGGATCAGCCGAAGAACCACAGAAGAACCACCGCAAACGTGAGGGCGATCTGCGCCAGTGTGATGAGCAAGTTTCCTATCACGGTATCACTATACTCCTGACGACGACGCCAAAGGATCATGATTGGCATCTCGATTAGATGTCCTTGTTGGATGTTATACCGCATGGGCTCAACGGAAGATGTTCTCTATTGACCACTTTCTGTGGGGCGCAAAGATTAAGGAGCACTGCCGGCGGGAGCGCAGGAACTCATAGCTCCCTTGTAACGAGCGCGAGGAATGGCTGGGTAAGGGGGATTGGAAAATGTTGATAAATCAAATGGCTGCCGCTCTTGGCCATTTGTTACGGCAAAACGGATCCTGGCAGGCCCACAGGGGCATGGGAAGCCCCTGTGGATTGGGGGAGGAAACGAGGTAGCTCCACACAGGTTTGACTTCATAGGCATGACATTTTGGGCATGCCGGATACGCCAATCCCCTTACATGCACTGTGGCCATGCTATCAACCCGAATGAAATCGGTGCAACGGCTCGGCCTCTCGCAAAGCCGAGCCTTCAGATTCCGTCATGGTCTCACCGCCTATGCAGGAGGCTGTCATGCACGTGCTGTGTTTCCATGACGTGTCTGTAGTTTACGCGATACCGAGACCATGCATACTGGGAAAACCCCGAGTTTAGCTTTACATTGTGCGGTGCACCACGGCCATTCAATAAGATGACGGCATTGACGCAGGAATTCACTTTTCCCCCGGCATGGTTGGACCAATCAAGTATGTCGAAAAGATAAGGCGTTTGCCATGGCCAAGGCGAGAAACTCTATCACGGCCCGGAAAGCGAATTCGTAGGTGACATTGTGTTTGTGCTACGAGTGTGCCTGTGGAAGGTGCGTACTAGAAGACATTTCTGCACTGAGTGGAGCAGGCTAAATCGTCTCCAGCTCGATCGCGCCGCGTTTCACGTCGCGCAGCAGGCGTTCGACAATCAGCCGCATAAAGAAGAAGCCTAATTTTGGGTTCTGGTAATACAGGCGATAGATCTGCTCGTCGGTCATCTGATACAGCTCACAGTCGGAATCACACACCACCGTCATCGTGCGCACTTTCTCGGGTGAGAAGAGACCGATCTCACCGATTAGTTCTCCTGGGCCAATGAAGTGATCGATTTCTTGCAACTTCAGCCTCCCGTTGGCCACGTATAGAATCTCGTCGGCCACGTCGCCCTTGCGGAACAGTACCTCTCCCGCCTTGTGCTTGCGCAGGTGCATGTGCGGCAGCAGCCATTCGGTCACTGGTGAGTCCACGGTGGCTGCCTCGATCTGCTTGGTGAGCCTGATGATTTCTATCAGCCGCTTGGCATTAATCGGCAACAGAATCGAGTTCAGAATAAATTCCGGTAACATGATTAATTCTGTGATGTCGAAGTGCGTATGGAGCACACTGAAGATCAGGAGGAGGCCGCTACTCGCCAGTGCCAGCACTCTAAGAGGCACCATATTTTTCATGTAGTGACTGGCAAGATAAAAAACTCCGCCCAGCATACCGATAGCGGTTGTGACGTCAAAATGCATGGAGGCTGAATCCTTCCGATAATCTGATAATGGTTTTCGCGGTAATGACTACCTCGATACCATTGATAGGGCTATCAGGGGCCACATGATTGCGGTATTCGATTAGGTGGCATTTCTTGCGCCGCCCATGGCCAGCACATCATTGCTTGTCTTAATACCGTAGATGCGTGCGTGGCGCATCTCGGTTTTCTGGTGAAAATTGAGACTTTGCTGCCGCCTCTACTCAGCATTGATTGGCAACATTTGCAATGCGGAGGTGGGCTGACCTATTGGTAGGCTCGGTGAGTACCCATCCACTGCCAGCACTATTTTGCTGCCATGGTGTTCGCACTGTTCTCTATCTGCCATTCTTCAGCACTTCCTTGGCCGTGTCATCGAACCAGGCGGTCTATCTGAACATCCCCGGATGGACTTCTATTTCCACACAGGTGATTTTTTCGGCTGAAATATTCAGCAGACGCGCGTGTTCGAGCAAAGATTCTGGGTTTGGAGCTTCATATTCACAGTAGGTTTTGCCCTCGGATTCGGAAATATAGCTCTTAATCCATACCACCCCAGGTATTCCGTCGGCGACCTGTATGGAGCGACGAGCCAGTTGTTGCATTTCTTCCTGTGAAAGCTTGGGCAACGTTCTTTCGATAATGTAACGAGGCATCATGACTCCTATCGTTAGAGTGAAGTGAGTTCAATGACCGTGATTTCATCCTCCAGTTTAAGACAGACCTCTTTTAGCTCCTGATCATTACATGCTGACGCGATTTCATGTGCCTGGCTCACGCACGATCTGCCATCCAGAACTTGCTTCTGCCGGACATAGATGCGCGCAACATAGTACGTCATCCAACCTTGACCTGATGAGTCCCCGATCTCACGACGAATTGCGAGCGATCGCTGGTAGGCGTCCATGGCTTCCGTCAACTGATTTTGATCCGCACGCAGGTGCCCCATCACGGCTAGAGCCTGGCCTTCATGTAGACGCTCCTTCGTCACTCGGTGAATCGCAAGTGCGTGGTCAAGTGCGGTGATCGCCTCATCGAATCGACTCATCGTTCGAAGTGTGACCGCGAGACTGTTTAAGATAAACCCAACTTTCCGGTCGTCTCCAAGGTCACGATACACGGAGAGCGCTTCTTCATAATGGTTGAGCGCATTGTCATAATTCTGAAGTTCCCATTCAATAATAGCCATGCTGTTGAGGAATCGCCCAACCTGCTCCATTTTGTTCAGCTTGCCGGCAAGTCGGTATGCTTCATGTAAATATGGCAAAGCGCCGGCGTTGTCTCGTCCACCAACTCGAAGATTTCGAGCCATTCCTTCCACAGCATTCAGTTGTCGCGGTAGATCATTCAGTCGTTGAGCGAGCTTACGAACTTGGTCCCATGCCTTAACGGCCTCATTCCATTGATCCTGATACCGTTCATAAATACTTGCGACGATTTGCCAGGAGATCGCTTCATTGGCCATGTCGCCGAGATCTCCCAAGATGGCAATGCTTTCGAGTAAATAAGGCAGTGCTTCGTTCGCTTGATTCCTCAGCAGCAGGATATCGACAAGACCCCGCAGGCCATTCACACATCCTTGCGGATAGGTAATCCGCTTCGAGATGTCAACAACCTGCTGGTAATAGCGTAGGCTTTCATCGAGCCGCTCTTGTTTTTGATACATGCTCGCGATACATCCGAGGACCAGCGTCTGGTTGATATAGAGACGATGGTCAATAGAAGGACGCAGGGCCTCTTCGTAATACTTGAGTGCTTCCTCATACTGGGATCGTTTACTATGGATATTGCCAATGTTATAGAAAATGGTCATGCGCTGAAATGGATCGCTCGCTTCCTCTATGGTGAGCGCTTCTGTCAACTTCGCCAACGCCCCTTCCATGTCATCGAGACTTTGCAGCACGGCCGCTAGGTTTGTGAGGTTGTGAACGATACTCTTGCCGTCGCGGCGTTTCTGATCGATCGCTAGTGCGCGCTCATTACAAGTTAATGCCTCTCGACTACGCCCTTGGTGCCATCGGAGAAAACTGAGACTGCGTAGGGCATTACTTTCTCCGGCTTCATCAGCGATCTCCCGACGCAATGCGAGCGAGCTTTCCAAGGCGTCCTCAGCATCAAGATATTTGCCCATCTGGGTCAACAGATCTCCTTGCCGGAGCTGAACGGCGGCAAGTCGGCTTGCATCCTCTTCCTGCACGAGAATGGCAAACATTTCTTCAATGACGGCCTCCTGGCGATCCCTCGTCCCCAGGGTGTCGTACAAGCGCTCTTTCACGAGAAGAATATCTACTAGGGAGTGTTGGCGAGAACGAACACGTGGAAGCCGACGTAGCGCGTCTGTGACTTCATCAAGGATAGCTACCGCTTCTTGAAATTGACTCAGTCGCTGTGCCTGGTCCGCCACCGATTGGCCATAAGAGACCACCTTCTCCCATTCCTCGGCAACACGGACATGGTGGTAGAGAGTCTGAAAGTGTTCTATTAAGCGGCCCTCGAAGACGCATTCAATTGTCTGCGCGACCGAACGATGGAGCATTCGTCTTTTTTTCAGCAACAAAGTCTCATACGTTACTTGCTGAGTTAACACGTGCTTAAACACGTATATCGACTCTTCCTGCGGCGAGATCATATCGATAGCGACGAGTGAGGCAAGCACGTCCTGGAGATTGGTTCGCCCTTTATAAAGAGGTTCGAGAAGTGAGAGTGCAAAGGATCGGCCAATGACGGCCGCGGTTCCCAACACCTCCTTCCAGTCGGGGTGCAGACGATCCAGCCGGCTTTGAATAAGCCCTTGGATCGTCGCAGGCAAGTGACTAGCCGCGAACGCTTGGGTGAGCACTGCCGTGTCACCCTGCTTCACGATGATGCCTTCTTCCACGAGCGAATGACTGGCTTCTTCGATGAATAATGGATTCCCCCCAGTTCGTTCATACAGTCGGTCTGCAAGGCCGGCCGGCAGTTCTCGGACCGCCAATGCGGCTGCGAGCAAACGTTCAGTTTGGGCGATGTCGAGTGGCGCTAACTTCAAAATGGAATTTGGGCTGCGCGGTCCCCATCCAGCAAATACGTACTCGGAACGGTGTGTCAACCCGACCATGAGGGCACGATCTCTCATTTCCGTGAGGAGGTGCTGAAGAACAGCATTGGAAGCCTCATCGCTCCAATGCCAATCTTCAAGGAGTAAAAGAGTCGGCGCTCTATCTGCTTTTCGTAGAAGGAGCTGAACCAGTGCCTCCCGAATGAGATGTCTCAGTTCGGTGGCTTGCATGTGAGAAAACATCGGATCGGTGCGTAACGAGAGAAGGTGAAGATAGATGGACAGATATTCCTGAAGCGCTGGGTGGATCGCAGTAAGCGTAACACCCGCTGTGTCGGCTACCGTGTGGCGGCTGTGATCGGCGGTGATTCCTAACTCTCGTCGAAGCACATCGAGGAAGGGATGGTACGACGTACTGGTCGCATCTGCCTGACAGCTACCCTGAAGAACGACGGCAGCGGTAGGCCTAATTTCGTGCCTGAATTCATGCAAGAGACGGCTTTTCCCGATGCCGGCTTCCCCGACGACCACGACAAACTGGTCGCTACCCCGTCGTGTCTTTTCGAAAGCATATGTCAGTTGACCTAATTCAAGCGCCCGTGCCGTATAGTGCGTCAGCCCTCTTTTTTGTGAGGCTTCAAAACGGGATTGGATCGCCAATTCGGCTGTAACAGAATAGCTTTTTACCGGAGTAGCTCTGCCTTTTACATCTATCTCGCCCCAGAAATCGGCATGAAAATAGGGTGCAATCAATTTGTACGTGACCTCGCTTAGGAGAATCACGTCGCGGGGTGACGCCGCTTTTAATCGAACGGCAGTAATGACCGTATCACCAGTAATCCCGTAAATACCGTCCCGCGAATCGTGAACGTTCGTGACGATCAGCCCCGTATGAATTCCCGTGTGCATTGCGAGTGACTCGCCAATGGAAGAGTCGACTTCTGCGTTCAGCTGACGTGCCACTGCATGGAGACCAAAAGCAGATCGGACTGCGCGGACGGGGTCGTCCTCATGAGCTGCATTGACTCCGAACAGCGCCAAGACTTCATCGCCGACAAACTGATTCACAATGCCGCCATGCGATTCAACAATTTCAATTGCCCTATGCTTTAGTCGGAGCATGATGGTTTCGACTTCTTCAGGATCCAGACACTGATGTAAAGCGGTATAGCCAGACAGATCCGAGAAAAGAACGGTGGCAAGTCGCCGCTCACCCTGCTCGGCCACGGCATCTCGATCAGCGGCCATTGCGCTTATAGGAGTCGGGGTCCCGCAATTACTACAGAATTTCGCTTTGTTAGGAAGCTGTTCACGACAACGCGGGCAAAAAAAGGAGCTGTCGGTGGCCGGAGGTGTCATGACATCAGACCCTCAGAGATCATCCTGCTAGATTGTGAGCGTGAGGTCCTCTTCAAGGACAGTTAACCCGGGGATAGATAAATCACGAAGTTCACGCAGAATCTGGTCCCGATATGCCGGTTTCAGATGGTACGCATACACCGATAGATCGTCTCGACTGAGTTTCCTGAATTCCTGGGCGAACAAAGCCGGTGTGAGGTGTTTGCTCCTGCGGGCGAGGTCAATCATAACATTTGGATAGGAACATTCGATAAAGGCCGTTTTGAGGTGAGGGACCTGTTTCGCTTCGTGCCACAGTTCATCAGTAGAGTAGGTATCTCCGCTATAGACAAATGCAGAGGACCGATCTTGCACAATAAACCCTGTCGTTGGAACGGTGTGATTCACGAGGATAGGGGTGATGTCGATTCCTGAGAATGAATACACATTTCCCGGTTTCAGATATGACGAAGTAAGCGTGGGACGTTCCGGTGTAGGGATGCTGAAAAAATCGGGATACACATCCGTATTGAAGATGTGACGTTTCAAGCCGTGAACTACTTCAGGGAGACCCGCCACAACGATCGGGGCGTCCGTCCGCTCGCTCAGATTGTCGGCTAGCATGGGCAGCCCCTTAATATGATCGAAATGAAGATGTGAAAGAATAATGTGACGGATCTGCCCCTGCTCGCTCAATGAGAGCTTGTTGCCCACGGTCCCGGCGTCAAGAAGAAGAGTGTCGTTGAGTAAGAAACTACACGTGTTGCAGATATGAGGCCCTGTTGCACGTTGTAGAAGCGCATCGGAGCCATGACAACCGAGAATTCTAATGTTCACGCTGTAGGCTCCTCCTGGCTGAGAGAACTACATACGGCCGCAGTACGGACCAGGGCTCTTCACTGTCTCCTGCAGTCATGAACTCATCCGTGCCCGAATCCTGCTTTTCCCTGCAAAGACTCGTATTTCAAAGTGATCTAATCTACTGGGCCGTGTGATTGGAGTGAATAGACTCAAACGAGGGGGGTGCCTATTTGAGGGGATAGTCCCGAGGGATATGGAAGAGTACATCATCCAGACACGATGTGCGCGCTTCGGACTCCCGCATCCTGAAGGATATCTAATTTGTGGGGGTTGCGGCCAACCACGAAAAATTCTTGGTGGGCACTCAGGAGCGGCAGAACACAGAGACTCATTCGATTACGTGTGCGAGCGTTTCATAATTACTGCTGCGAGGGCGAGCATGTCAACGGGGAGAGTACTCATTATTGATGATGAAGAGCATGTCAGAAAAACAGTCGGCATCGCGCTGAAACAAGGTGGCTATGAAGTGCTTGAAGCAGCGAACGGTGAAGAAGCCATGGCCGTGATCCAATCCCACCCCACTGGTTTCTCATTCCATGTAATCATTTGTGACATTGAAATGCCTAAGGTGAATGGGAATGAGCTCATCACATTCATCCGGGCGACCCTTCCATCGGTGCCTGTCATCGTGCTGACCGGACACCCCGATGTCCAGGGCGCTGCTTCTCTGTTCAAACAAGGTGTAGTGGACTATCTCATCAAGCCGTCCCAAGCACAAACGCTATTGGATGCAGTCAGGCGGGCTATCGGAGAACAGGCGGTATTTGAATAGTACGCCGCGTCGATCGTGAAGGGTGAATCGTTAAACGTGAACCGTCCGAATGAATCTGAAAGTGAACGACACCTCATGGGCAAACGCAGTGGATCGGTCGGTCTGTGTGCGGACCCCCCTGCATTTCCGCGAATGACCTGCGTTTCACGCCATACGTTTTACGGTTCCTAGCAGTGAGTCGACTCTCCTGGTGTGTGAGGCAGTCGTATGTGTATCTTCGTTCCAACTCCAAGTTCACTTTCAACCCAGATCGTTCCTCCATGAGCATCAACCACATCTTTCACAATTTTCGTACCGAGTCCTGTCCCGCCTGGCTTGGTGCTAAAGGCGCGTTTAGTGAAGAGCCGATCGCTCACGTCCGGCGGCATCCCGCCACCCGTATCGATGACCGAAACCACGATCGCACTTTCGGACGTAGGGGGTTGTCCGCATACGGTCACGGAGCCCCCTGCGGGCACTTCAGGGATCGCGTTATTGATCAAATTATAGAACGCACTGTAAAGCCGTCGCTGGTCTGCCACAATCAGCGGGAGTAACTCTAAGTTCTCGGTGCGCAGTCGGACTTGCTTTTCCTGGGCAAGAATTCCCAGTGAGCGAAATACGTTGCTGACGATGTCGGCCACTTCGCACGCGGAAAAATCAAGCGGGGTGCTCAGTCCTTTGACCGCGTCAGCGATTTCGGCGACGCGATCATGAATCCGGTGCGCGTCGTCCTTCAGCATCACAATCACTTCATTGCAGAGTTCGCGACTGGCCTTGGCTCGTTTGATTTCAATGTCTGGTAAGTGATCCAGCAGCTCGTTGATTTCGGTCTGTAAGATGCCCGCACCACACACGATCGGCATGAGGAGATTCTTGATATCGTGAGTAATGTCACCCATCAACTTCGCCACTTCGGCAAACTTTTCGGCTTCCACCAAGCGTGTATGCTCAATCGCGACAGATGCGAGTGCAGAGATAATTGTGAGAATTGCCAAGTCGTCTCGGTCGAGGAATTTTCCCCCGCGCTTGTTCATGACCTGAATCACACCGATGGGGTCACCCTCCCAACGCTTGAGGGGAATCGTGATCATGTCATGGGTTACGGCGCCGGTCGCTTCATCGACTTTCTTAAAGTGGCGGTAATCGGCCTGTGCGTCGGGGACGATTTCAGGCACTCCCGTTCTATAGACCGTTCCGGCGATACCCTCGTGCCAGGGTACCGCTGTGCCAGGTCGCACGGGTTTTTCGCCAATGGAGTGATAAAACACGAGGGTGCGATTGTTGGTGTCGGCCAGCAGTACGGAGCCATTTTCCGCATTCACGACATCCAGCGCGATGTGAAGCGATTGTTCCAACAGGTCTTGGAGTTTGATCTGTTGGGAGAAGACCTCCGACATTCGCAGCGCTGCGGCAAGCTCCAATTCTCGCCTGGCCAGAATCTGCTGAAGCGCTTCATGGGATTCTGGTTGGAGCGGTTGATGGGATGCGGTGTCAGAGAGTCGTGGAGTCGTCATGCCGATCTGCTCCTCAGGGGAGCTCGAGGCGGTATAAGCTATCAGGCAACAGCCGAAGAATTTCGACCGTATAGTTCCATAAGACCACGCCGATTATCTCCTATCAGGATGATCGAGCAATCCCCTCAACTAGGTACCCCCCTCATCTGAGGGGATAGGCAATGATCTCTATTCCATATACTTGATACCTCCACCATTTGGAGAGGGTTGCAGGAAACCAATTCAGCACGCGGACAGGATAGACGTACGAGACACGCAAGACCGGCGGGAGAAGCGGGATGGACAAGACACCTGAGATTAGTGCCAGCGCGTCGCGCGCTTGCCTAGAGGACGAAGGGTCTAATCTGGAAAAGGAGGAAAGACGCCATGAGTAAAGGAAGAGTGCTGGTCGTGGACGATGAGGCGGACGTGAGAAAATCCGTACGCCTCATCTTGACGAAGGCAGGATACGAAGTTGAGGACGCCGAAGATCCAGAAGCGGGGGTCACCCTGGTGAAATCGGGAGCCAATCGGCAGCCGTTGAACGCAATTATTACTGATCTCAGTATGCCGACTGTAAACGAGATCATCGTGATCCCCTATTTGCACTCCCAGTTCCCGTCCTGTCCAATCGTTGTGCTGAGCGGATCAAAAATGCTGGGGAGATCCACTAAACTGTTCAAAGACGCCGGTGTTGAATTCCTCGCAAAACCGATCAACCAAGAGCAGTTATTGGCCGCTGTGAGCAAGGCGGTCAACAAGAGCTGATCAATAGAAATTGTGAGTCGTCCATCTATCCTTCATGGTTTGGGCAAGGATGGAGTGGCCGGGAGGATCCCTGGCTAAGAGCTGGTGAAGGGAATATCGGAAGGGCGTACCCCTTCAAGGAGACTGGAGGGAGGTACGCCCTTGCTGTTTGATCGAGCCCAGTCTTGGCACGAACAGATCCAATGGTTGGTTTCAACGGATCTTGGCATGTGTTGTCGTGGGGTCGAGGGGAAACCGGAGATGGAACGTTGTTCCCACGCCTGGTTCGCTTTCCACCCAGACCTTCCCGTTGTGCGCATCCACCACGTCCTTCACAATCTTGGTGCCGAGTCCAGTGCCGCTCTTCTTGGTGCTCACCGTCTTAGCTGAGAAGAGACGGTCTCGAATCTCGGGAGACATCCCGCGTCCGGTATCTGCCACAGCGAGCGCAATATGCCCTGTGCTCTGATCGAGATGCCCTCGCACCGTAATCGACCCTCCCCGCGGTGTTTCGGGAATAGCGTTATTGATGAGATTGTAAAATGCATTGTAGAGTCTCCGCTCGTCGGCGTGGAACTCCGGCAGCGATTCAACGCCTTCAGTTTGCAAGGTAATCTGCTTTTCCCGTGCCAGGCCCCGCAGCGTCTGAAACACTTCGAGGATGACTTGCCCGATCGAGCAGAGCACAAAGTCGGGAGTTGAGCTCAGGCCTTTGACGCAGTCGGCCATTTCTTTGACGCGGTCATGGAGGCGCCTGATGCCATTCTGAGCTATTTCGACGGACTCATCGCAGATCTTCCTGTTGGTCTTATTGTGAGTCAGTTCCGCACTGTTCATCGCGCCAAACAAGTCCTTCACGACATCGCGCAATAATTCAACACCCGTCTGCACCGGTGTCAGCAGGTTCTTCAAGTCATGGCCGATGTCGCCGAGCAGTGTCACCACTTCAGCTTTCTTGGCGTCCTCGAATTGCTTGGCCTGTTGAATTGCCAGCGCGGCGAATGCGGAGATGATTGTGAGGAGTCCCAGGTCGTGGTTCGTGAACGGTCCCGCCCGCTTATTGACCACATCTAATACCCCGATCGGTTCTCCTCGCCAGCGGCGAAGGGGAACGGCGATCATGTCGTGAGTGACGAAGCCGGTGGCCTGATCAATCTGATGAAGATGGCTGGCGTCGTGGTTGACCTGGTTCGTAATCCTGGCCTCCCCGGATTGAAAGACGGCCCCGGAAATACCCTTACCCCAGGGAATGGCCGTACCGCGGGGAACCGGCTTGTCACCAATCGAATACTGAAAGATCAGCTCTTCTTTTTCCGAGTCTGCAAGCAGAATAGAGCCCGCTTCGGCCCCCACCTCTTCCAGTGCAATACGGAGGGTCGTTTCCACAAGCTCGTCGAGATCGAACGACTGAAATAGGGCCTGGCTGATCCGTTCGACCGCCTCCAGCTGGGTTTTGTAGTGGAGAAGTTCTGAAGTGTCAGCCCTGCTCAAGCGCGTGAAGTCGGTGCCTGGTTGATTCTCCATATCAGGGGAGGGTGGCTGCGTCATCAGCGAGGTCCTTACTGGAGAAGGCTGAGGTTACGGTTGAGGCTGAGCGAGGAGCCGACTGGCCCTCATCTGAGTCTCAGCCTTAGCCCAGACCTCAGTCTGCTATGGCATACCTATAGCGGCTTTTCCGGCATTGTTGTATCCCCTCAATTGAGGGGGCCTCATCTGTGGGGATTGCAGAAAAAGGGCAAGGAGCATATGAAGCTGCAACGAAAGATAGTCAAGGCTTTGCGCGGACCAATTTTTTAGATGGGAGGTATCTTTATGACACATGTACGAGGGTTTGGGCTGCTGTCGAGTCTACTGTTCGTCGGGGTTCTGATGGCTCCGGTTCCATCGGAGGCGTCGGGAGCGACGGTCTATATAAATGGAACTTCAATACAACTATATGGAGGAGGTACTTGTTCTACGGCCGACAAATCGTCAGGTTATACGTCCTGCTGGGCGTTACTTCCGTCATCTACAAGTGCACCCGGGCTAATCAACAACGTGAACTATGGAAACGTCTCTTCGTCGAACCCCGCCAGACTGCTAATAGCCGACACTAACGGTGCTGGGAACAGTATCGATACGTTGACGTTAACTGGAGTGACACTTCAGTCGACTATAACGGCTTTGGGCGGAGGTAGCGCAGTCAATTTTCAGGTTCAATATTCCAATATATTCGATGCCGCCCCGAATGTGGGGCCCTCTGTTCTCACGGCCCAAAGGATCGGCGGGTATTTCGTGGCGTCTGACGGGAGCGTTAATAAAAATCAGCTCACTGAATCCGTGAGTGGAGTTTTTCCAGCTGGCACCGCTGATCTGGGGTCGGTTTCTACGGGTGTAATCGGTAACACCACTCCAAGTGTCAGCTTCAATCTCGTTGCCACGCAACCCTACATTCAAACATCTTGCCCTGGCCCGTGCAGCCCGTCGGTCACGAAGACTATGTTTATCCACATCGAGAATGGAAAAGACACAGCGTATGTGACCAACAGTGGGCATTTCTTCATGGGAACGTGCCGAGATAATGGCTCTGTTCCGAGCGTCCCCCCGGGCACTCCCGACCCACTTCCGCCGGGCAATGCCTGTAATGGAACAGCGGGGAAGATTACTGCTAAATTAATC
>DATNCR010000353.1:0-4882 GCA_035607135.1 Nitrospiraceae bacterium | reverse complement strand
ATGTGGGCCCACGACTATCGACTCTGGAAGCCAGATCCTACCGACATCACCAACCGCCTCGGTTGGCTGACCATCATCGAGTACATGAAGGATCGAACCGAGGAGTTGCGGACCTTCGCCGCTTCGGCCAAAAAGCGCGGCATCCGTGACGTGGTCCTGCTCGGAATGGGTGGCAGCAGCCTGGGACCTGAAGTGTTACGTGCGTCATTTGGACCATCCCCCGGGTTCCCACGCCTGTGGGTTCTTGATTCCACCGTTCCAGGCTGGGTTCGACAGGTCACCCAGGCGATCGATCCGGTTCGAAGCTTGTTTATCCTTGCCAGCAAGTCCGGTGGAACGATCGAAGTCATGTCCCTCTTTGCCCACTTCTGGGAACTGGTTCATCAAACCAGAGGCAACCAAGGTGGCGAACAATTTCTTGCCATTACCGATCCCGGCACGGGGTTGGAAAAACTGGCGGCAGAGCATCAGTTCTGGCGCATCTTTACGAATCCCCCTGATATCGGTGGACGGTATTCGGTCCTCTCCTACTTTGGATTAGTCCCTGCCGCCCTGATGGGGGTTGATGTCGCACGATTACTCACGCGCGCTACAGCCATGGCCCAGGCCTGCCGAAACCAGCTTTCTTCTGGAGAAAACCCCGGCGCGGACCTCGGCGCATCGATGGCCTCACTGGCACAAGCAGGACGCAACAAGATCACCCTGATTGCCTCACCTCAGATCACTACGTTTGGTTTGTGGGCGGAACAGCTTCTTGCAGAAAGCACGGGGAAGGAAGGAACCGGCCTCATCCCTGTGGCCAATGAACCGATGGTTTCACCGAGCGTCTATGGCACGGATCGGCTCTTTATCTATTTGAGGCTGAAGGGAGACGAGAATAGACAGCTTGATCGACAGGTTGCAGGGCTCGCACGACAGGGCCATCCAATTCTGACGCTTGCGCTCCAAGACCGTTACGATCTCGCCGCAGAGTTTTTTCGATGGGAAGTCGCCACGGCACTGGCAGGATATCTCTTGGGAATTCACCCGTTCGATCAGCCGAACGTCCAAGAAAGCAAAGACAACACCGCCCGCGTCCTGGAAACCATCCGGTCAACTGGCCGGTTACCGAAACAAGCCACGACGACCTCGGCGCAAGCCGCGTCACAACTCAAACGACAGTGTCATTCCGGTACCTATGTCGCCATCTTGGCCTATACGACGCCCTCCTCCAAGATGGAACAAGCTCTTCGTTCGCTCCGAAGAGCACTTGTGTCCCATCACCATGTGACCACGACAGCCGGCTATGGTCCGCGCTATCTCCATTCGACAGGCCAGCTCCACAAAGGGGGGCCGACGATCGGGGTATTTCTTCAACTCGTCGATCCGATGATTCCCGATCTCAGCATTCCTGGAAAACCCTTCACCTTTCGCACGCTCGCACAGGCGCAAGCCGCCGGCGATATACAGGCGCTCCACGCTCATGCGCAACAGGCCATCCGTCTGCCACTGGGCAAGAATCTCATCGCGACGATTCAGGCACTGACGAAGTCACTCGCCCCTCGCATGCCGGCACGCCGCCCAACGGTGCGGCGCACCAAAGGCAGACGCATCCGTAAGAAATAAGATGGCCCGCCCTCCCGAGATCCGTATCGCTCACGACAGTCTCACATGGGCTGCCGAAGCAGCGGAGCTTGTTCACACGATAGGACAGGAGGCCGTTCGTGCGAACGGCCGATTCCTCATTGCCCTCTCAGGCGGCACCACGCCGGAAACGCTCTATCGAGCCTTCACCTCTCCAGCCATCGCTAGAAGGTTCGATTGGTCACGGACCACCTTTTTCTTCAGCGACGAACGTGGCGTGCCACCGGATGATCCGCGGAGTAATTACGCCCTGGCCAGCAGAGCCCTATTCACCCCTCTGAACATTTCGCCATCGCAGATCTATCGCATGGCAGGGGAAGCCAGCGACCCACAGGCGGCAGCCCACAAGTATGAGCAGCAATTGCGTCGTGCAACGAACACCCCACCATCCAGCCCTCCAATCCTTGATCTAGTCCTGTTAGGGCTAGGAGAAGACGGACACACAGCCTCTCTGTTTCCTGGATCACCGGTCCTTCGAGACAGCCACAGCCTGATTGCCGTGAGCCAATCTCCGAAAGATCCTCCCAAAAGACTCACCATGACCCTAGGTGTGATCAACCGGGCGAGTGTGGTACTGTTTCTCGTTGCGGGAACCGGCAAAGCAGAAGTCGTACGGGCCATTCTCGATCCAAAAACCGAGGCAGAACGACAGCTCCCGGCATCGTTGGTCGCACCAGAGAAAGGTCGGCTTATCTGGTTCCTCGACCGAGCCGCGGCAGCAGAACTTTCACTACATCCACAGTAGACGATCGTAAAAGGCCAGAATGATTGTTGCCGGAGATATCGGAGGCACAAAAACTCATATCGCGCTGTTCGACTGGCGCAAGGATCGCGTCGATCCCGTCCGTCTGGAATCATTCCACAGTGCCGATTACACCTCGCTGGAAGACATGCTCACAGAATTTCTCGTCCCGCCGACACCTCCGACGCCCATCGACGAATCGGCCGGCGAGAAGAGCGATGATGTCGAGCTGGAGCCGGAAAGCCCGGCGAAAGAACCGCTGAAGATCGACGCGGCCTGTTTCGGCATTGCCGGTCCTGTCATTCAGAACCGTTGTCAGACGACCAATCTCCCATGGGTGGTTGATGGCGCCACCCTGGCAACTCGTTTCGACATACCGAAAGTGAAGCTGCTCAACGATCTTGAAGCCATGGCGCATGGGATCCTCTTGCTCCGACCGGATGAAGTCGAAATCCTCAACGCAGGCGCGCCACCACCGCACAACCAGGCGCTCGCTCTGATCGCAGCCGGAACCGGACTGGGCGAGTCCATCCTCTTCTGGAACGGCTCGCGCTATCAGCCGATGCCGTCGGAAGGCGGCCACGCAGACTTCGCACCGAACAATGACAACGAAATTGAACTGCTCCGCCATCTGCGCAGTCATTACTTGCATGTCAGTTATGAACGCGTGCTGTCCGGCCCCGGTCTGCATGCCATTTATGACTACGTTCGCGACAGCAAGAAGAATGAACCGACATGGCTTTCGGAACAAATCAAAGCCGGTGATCCTGCTGCAGTGATCGCAGAAGCCGGGCTTAAGGGGCAGGCAGATATCGCCACACAGGCACTCGACCTCTTTGCCTCTATCTATGGAGCTGAAGCGGGGAACCTCGCTCTGAAGGCCATGACACTCAACGGTGTGTATCTGGGCGGCGGCATCGCACCGAAGTTACTGGCCAAACTGAGAGATGGAACATTCATGAAAGCTTTCAAGAACAAAGGCCGCTATGCACGCTTCATGGGTTCGATCCCGGTCAAAGTGGTCATGAATCAGAAGGCGCCCCTCCTTGGTGCCGCATCCGTGGCAGCAGCCCTCGCCCATAGCCCGACATCATGACGAGCAACCAGGACCTCGATAACCTGAAGAAAGCGGCGGCGTTAACAGCCGTAGAATTCGTCCGCAATGGCATGACCGTTGGACTCGGGACTGGTTCAACGGCCAAGCATATGGTCATCGCGCTGGGGGAAAGGGTCCGCGCCGGCATAAAACTGCGAGGTGTGCCGACCTCCCGTGAGACTGCCGAATTGGCTAGGCAGCAGGGCATTCCCCTCATCGACCAGGACAATGCCTGGATTATCGATGTTGCAATCGACGGGGCCGATCAGGTTGATCCGGGCTTCAATCTCATCAAAGGCGGAGGTGGGGCGCTCCTAAAGGAAAAGATCGTTGCGGCTTCGGCCAAGCAGTTTATTGTATTAGTCGACTATACCAAACGAGTCCCCGTACTGGGGGGATCATTCCCGCTCCCCATTGAGGTGATCCCGTTCGGCTGGGGAAGTACGTCGCGCGAGATCGAAGCACTGACCAAAAGCCGCGTGGTACTCCGTGAGCAAAACGGCACCCCATTCAAAACCGAGGCCGGCAATATGATTGTGGATGTCCATATTGACCGAATCGACCAGCCGCGGGAGCTGGAAATCGCGTTGAACAACATTCCCGGGGTTGTAGAAACCGGCTTGTTCGTCAATAGAACGGACGTCTTGATCGTCGGGACCGCCCAGGGCGTCCAGACTCAGCATATTCAGAGGACATGAGTGAGTCCATCAGCAGACGCCAGGCATTTAAGAGCATGGCCCAACAGGCTCGCTTCCTGCTGGTCCTTCCTCTAGCACAGACACTGCTCTCAGCATTCGTGCCGGCTGGCGCTGCAACCACGACGGCACGACCGAAAGGTGAAGAGATGAATCTTGATGACACTCCCGGCACCGTTGACCCCTATCGACTGCCCAGACACATTGTTCCAAATCGATACGAGATCCGGCTCGAACCTGATCTTGTCACCGCCACATTTGCCGGCAAGGAAACCATTGCCCTTATGGTCACGCAGGCCACGAGCGCCATCATCCTGAATGCTGTTGATCTGGCAATTGCTTCAGCCACGCTTGAAGGGTCATCAAGTATGCGACTAGAGGCCACGATTGCGTTGGAAGACTCGACGCAACGCTGTCATCTCACGTTTCCTCAGTCCATCATACCAGGAGAGTGGCGGCTGCATCTGACCTTTCAGGGGAAGTTGAATGACCAACTACGCGGGTTCTACCGCAGCACATATAAGGACACGGCCGGCGTCACCCACACGATGGCCGCGACGCAATTTGAAGCCACCGATGCGCGGAGGGCCTTTCCCTGTTGGGATGAACCGGATTTCAAAGCGGTGTTCGCCACAACCCTGGTCATCGATCCAGGTCTGACCGCGGTATCGAATACCTTCATCGCATCGGAGTCCAGCGAAGCCGGCAAGAAAGTTGTGCGCTTCG
>DATNCR010000327.1:0-6686 GCA_035607135.1 Nitrospiraceae bacterium | reverse complement strand
ACAATGGCGCTTTCGAGGTTGGGAGGCCATCCTGTATCGGTCCAACTACCAGCCAGCAGTAGGTTGGCAATCGGACTGCGTTGGATGGGCCGATGTATTTTTGTTCCAGGCCTGAGTGAGAGGATGGCATTGGGAATCGTTCGCCTGTGGATTGATGCGATCCTGCTTTCAGGTTTGAGGAGCTCCAATGATCTGAGCAAATCTGGGATCACGGTATCATGATGTGAGTCCGATCGGACCTGCGCGAACTGACTGTCGGTCGTGATAAGAGAGAAACGTGTGCGATCGGGTGGTACCGCTGTGGCGAGTACCGAGTGGAATGACGTGTCATTCAGCAGGACGAGGCGAGGTATGGGACAGGGTTGCTCGGCATCCACATGGAGGGTGGTGCTGTCGACCGATCGCAGCTCCGTGAGTTGTTGAAAATAGGCGTAGCGGGTTATCCATCGTTCTGGAAGTAAGGGCGTGAGCAGTTGGGGGGGCAGGGCGGCGACATACCAATCAGCTTGCAGAGTGGAACCGTCCTGCAGCAAGACGCCCGAGATTCGGTCGTGTGCATATCGCAACTGTGTGGCTTCAGTATTGCGCAAAATGGTCGCGCCAACCTGGGTCAGTGCTTCGGTTATCGGTTGTACGACACAGACCTGAAGCGAGTCCTGAACAATTGAAATACGGCTGTCCAAACGAGTGTTCAGGAACAACGGCTTCAGCGATGTGACGAAGGCATCGGCGGACATCATGGAAAGATCGTTGCCGGTCAGCCATCGTGCGAGCGGATTCCACACGACGCGGCGCGTCCGCGCGGTTTGTTTGATTGACGCAAGCCATTCGTCGGCGGTGCGTTGCTCCAGATCGGCAGGCAACCGTTCATCGCCTTCCCACAGCTTCTCCACCCATGATGCCAGCCGCCAGCGCTCTTTCCAGGGGATACCGGAAAATTTCAGGAGGTTCATCCACGTATGAAGAGGAGCGGGGAAATAGGTACGCGGGTAATGCACGAGGGAGTCATCAGGGAGATGAAATTCTAACGGGATTTCGGCCTCTGACGGCTGCTGTGGGCCGGGATGCAGCGCGCGCAGTAGGGTGTGTGTTGCGCGATGGCATCCGAGGATGGTGAATGGCTCAGCGGTATCACGAGGGTCTTCACTTATGGCGGTGCCTCCAAGCAGGGGGCGACGATCAATGAGTGTCACTCGATTGCCTTGTCGGGTGAGGTGGTAGGCAGCGGCAAGGCCGGCCGGGCCTCCACCAATTACCACAACGGACTGAGCAGTGATGGGCGTCACGAGGATCGGGAGCGGATCCAGACTCCGGCGGCCACGGCCAGTCGATGAGTTGTGGCGAGCCTGGCCCGGGGGCCAAATATCCGATGTTTCGGCCGTTCGAGTTTTTGCAGAATACGGACATACACCGCACGCATGATTTCTGAGACAGTCAGCGACCGCTGGTCCTGTGCCGGGAGGGCCTCGAACGCCGCTTGTGCCTTTGCATAGTACTCGTGTGCCCTCGCGGTTTCGAAGTGAAGCAACGTGCGGAGCTCCGTGCTCTCCTGTCGTTGGAGGAGGACCTGATCAGTGCAGCCGAATTTTTCGAGATCCTCTTGCGGGAGATAGATGCGACCTTGAGCGGCGTCTGTTCCGATGTCCCGTAGAATGTTCGTGAGCTGGAACGCCATCCCGAGATTGACGGCATAGTCTTGTGCCCTGGCCGATGTGGGTCCGAAGATATGGAGGCAAATCAGTCCCACAACCGACGCAACACGATAGCAGTAGACCGACAGGTCTTGAAATGAGGTGTACCGTGAGGCCGCGAGATCCATTTCGACCCCTTTAATCAGTTCTTCGAAGTAGGCCTGCGGGATAGAGAGTTGTCGCACATGTTCGGCCAAACTAACGGTCACCGGAAAAGTCGGCGTGCCGCGGTAGGCCGCTTCGAGTTCGACCCGCCATCGTCGCAGTTCTTCCTGAGGGTTGCTTCCAGCCGGGGGTTCGTCGACCGCGTTATCGATCTCCTTGCAGAAGGCATAGACGGTGTACATTGCCGCGCGCCGCTTTCTTGGGAGGAAGAGAAAGGAATAGTAGAAATTACTTCCGCTCTTCTTGGTAAGAGCGGTGCAGTAGGCTTGCGCGTGACTGACGGAGGGGGACGTCATGGGTATTGGTGAATCGGCAGTGGCCCAAGGCGGCAGGCCATGGATTTATCAATGCGGTCGTAGTCTGACGGGTGCAGGATGGCCGCTAAGAGTTCAATGCCGTCAATCAACCGAGGGCCTGGCCGGCTGAAATAGGAAGAGGCGTCGACGAGAACCGTACGCTCCGCCAGTTGAGAGGATAGAGGCCACTGACCAGGTTGCTGCATCATCTGGAACAGCTCCGCCTGCGTCCGTTCAACGGAGAACCCACAGGGCATCACGATGAGCACCTCTGGTGCCGCAGCCAGTACGTCGTCCCACGTCACAACCCGTGAAGCGCTGCCAGGCTGTGCGAGGACATCCTGGCCACCGGCGAGTTGGACCATCTCAGGTACCCAGTGGCCTGCGACGTAGAGAGGAGAGAGCCATTCGATACAGGCCACGCGGGGGCAATGAGCGATTCTTTGGACGCGAGTACGGACAGCCTCGAGTCGATCCTGCAACTGCTCGGCGAGATGACGGCCCTCCGCTGACCGATTGGCGGCGTTGCCGATCCGAATCACATCCGCGATCACCTCATGAACTGTCGTGGGGTTTAAGGTGAGGAGGGTTGGTTGCCGAGGCATGGAACACAGGGCTTCATGCAGTTGGTCCGGCGTCACGGCACAGACATGACAGAGATCTTGAGACACGATCAGGTCGGGTTGCGCCTGCCGCAAGAGCTGGTCTTTTAACCGATAGAGCCGTTGTCCTGACGCCACCAGCTGACTCACTTGTCTGTCGATGTCGTGACTCGCCAGTCCATGGGGAGGAATCATTGGTTCAACCATGACGGGCAGGTTTCTGACGGATGGGGGGTAGTCGCACTCGTGACTGATCCCGACCAACTCATCGCTCAGGCCAAGCAAGGCAATCACTTCGGTCGCACTGGGAAGTAGGGAGCAGATTCTCATACGCCTCGAGTCCTATGTGGTCGACCACAAGCGTTCGCGGAGTTCGTTGAGGCGAATCTGTGAAAGGCTCTGGGCGGCCGCATGGGCTTCATGCAGATCTTGGATCGTGTGTGTATTGGCCACAGCGAGGACTTTCATTCCGGCGGTTTTCGCGCTGCGGATACCCGGGAGAGAGTCCTCGATCACCAAACAGGATTCGGCGGTGATGAGCGGCTCTCGACGTTGTCGATTCAACCCGTTGAGGGCGTGGAGAAAGGGTTGTGGATCGGGCTTTCCTCTGGTCACATCTTCTGCGCTGGTGATGTGAAGAAATTCTTTTCGGAGCCCTGCTTGTTCAAGGATCACCTCGATTTCATGACGGAGGGCGCCGGATGCGATGGCCAAGGGGTAGGCAGCGGCGGCTTCACGCACGAACTCGCGCACCCCGGGAAAAATGACCAGATGATCCGTGACCGATTCCAGATACGCGTGGGCTTTTCGTTGCATCAGTTGTGTGAGAGCTGCGGGGTCGGTGGGATGTTTGTGTGCGGTGAGTGCCGCGATAAAGCAGCCCAGATCGTCGTACCCCAAGTAGTTGGCATAGTAGGCGGACTCGGTCAGGGTGATGCCGATTTCAGCTAGCGTCCGACGAAAACCAGCAAAATGGAGTGGCTCCGTGTCCGCGATCACGCCGTCAAAGTCAAAGATCACCGCTGTCAGTGTGGCCATGAAATTGACTCGCTACTGTGGGTGTGGTTACAGGAAATGAAACGGGTGGATTATAGCACAGGGCGAGCGCCTGAATACGCGAGAATGTGTCTGCTCGATCGGCCACTCACGGAGGAGAGACGGAAGGGTCAGAACTTCAAACGGAGGCGTTTCTCGGATACCCAACCCCGTACGCCTTCGTCGGTGCGCACCAAGTACATCCAGCCACCGGGCTGTAGGTCACCGTCCATGACAGTCAGTGAGGCCCCTGCGCGAACGATCGGACCAGGCCTGTTGCTCGATGAATCTGCGAACAACGGAATACTTCCGCCGGGGGCCATTTCGTCCACCGTGATGGTCACTTTCTGTCCTTCACCGAACATCGGATCGAGTGTGGATACGACCGGGGCAACAGGTCTCGCTGCGGTTTGGGGTGGTGGAGTAACTGCTGGAGCCACAGGGGCGGCGGGAGCAGGTGCTTGAGCCTCGGGGGCTGAGGTCTGGTTACTCGGATTGGGAGAGACTTGTGGTGCAGGTGTCGGTGGCGCCACAGGCCTCGGGGTCGCCGGCCTCGGTGTCATAGCCACCGGTGGTGGGGTGCTCTCACCGAGGTAGGGGCTCAGCCATTCTTCCAGCATTTCCGGTTCCATGGTGGCGACATAGGCCAGGCCGCCGACAAGAGCCAGGAGAACAATCCAGAGGATCGGTCGTCCCCCCCCACCGGACTTCTTGGGGGAAGGCATCGTGCCTCGTGTTTTTGTGGTGATCGTTTGATCGAGTTCCTCTTCCGTAAATTCCAAATCCGGTTCTGGTTGGCGAGCGAAATGGAGAGTCAAATCAAAAGGGTTCAAGACTGATGTCAGGTCTCCAGCGAGCGCAGCCATCGAGCACCTCCCTACTGAGCGATTCAATTCCACGTGGTCTAGTCTGTGAAAATACCTATCACCATCCCCGAGTGGTGTCAATTTTGTTGAAGAATTATGCGTGCCAGCGGCGCGATTCAACAGGGATGCGAGGGGCTGCAAGAGAAGACTTGTTGTTCCCGGCTGCCCGTCCGATAGACGGTGAGGCCCTTGCATCCGAGTTGGTAGGCGAGGAGAAAGGCTGCGGCCACCTCCGCTTTCGTTGCCGTAGCCGGCAAATTGATGGTTTTTGAGACTCCGCTGTCGCTATATCGCTGAAACACCGCTTGCATACGCACATGATGCTCGGGTGAGACATCGTGCGCCGTGACAAACAGTCGTCGTAGTTCTTCGGGGATGTGAGTCAGATGTTGAATGGAAGGGTGCGCCGCCAGGTTAAGTTGCAGTGAGGCGAGATCGAGACCGAGCGCACGTGCCCGACGGACAAAGGCTGGATGAACCGAGGTGAGCAGGACACCGTCCATGACGCGGCGGACTTCGTGCACACCGTATAACGGCTCAATGCCAGGCGAGCAACCGGCGATGAGGCTGATGCTGCCAGTCGGTGCAATGGTGGTGACGGTCGCGTTCCGATGCCGTTGGTGACGTGCCTGGAGTCGGCTGCCTCGATAAGCAGGAAAGGCCCCGCGTTCAGCGGCCAATCCTGCTGATGCGAGATGGGCACGGGATTGAAAAAAATCCATCAGCGTCGTCGCGGTGTGGAATGCAGCTTCGGAATTATAGGGGATGTTGAGCGCAATCAATAAATCGGCGAAGCCCATGATGCCCAGGCCGATCTTTCTCGTTTGTTTTGTCATGCGGTCAATGTGCGGAAGCGGGAAGTGATTGCGATCAATCACATTGTCGAGAAAGCGTACAGCGAGGGAGATGGTTTCGGCCAATCGGGCGAAGTCGATGGTGGGTCGCGCATCCGGTTGTGCGACGAAATTGGCCACGTTGATGGAGCCTAAGGTGCAGGATTCATAGGCCAGAAGTGGTTGTTCGCCGCAGGGGTTGGTCGATTCGATGGTGCCAAGGCGCGGGGTAGGATTGGCCCGATTGATCGTGTCGAGAAACACCAACCCTGGCTCGCCGCTGGTCCAAGCCGCTTCGACGAGCCGATCGAATATGAGCTGTGCCGGGAACCGTCCTGTCGGTTCGTTGGTCAAGGGATTGATGAGGGCATAGGTGCGACGGTGTGCAAGGGCTTGCATGAAGGAATCGGTGATGCCGACCGACAGATTGAAATTCGTCATCTCGGTCGGCGTCTGCTTGAGAGCGATGAAATCCAGGATGTCCGGGTGGTCGATCCGGAGGATGCCCATATTTGCGCCCCGCCTGGTTCCACCTTGTTTAATAACATCCGTGGAAAGGTTAAAGAGGCGCATGAAGGAGATGGGCCCGGAGGCGACGCCGCTGGACGATGCGACTCGGTCGTTGTGAGGACGGAGGTGACTAAACGAGAATCCGGTGCCGCCGCCCGATTGGTGAATGAGCGCCTGATGTTTCAGTCCGTCATAAATGGAGGCGAGAGAGTCTTCGACAGGGAGGACGAAGCAGGCGGAGAGTTGCTGGAGGCGACGTCCGGCATTCATCAGTGTGGGAGAATTGGGAAGAAAGTCGAGACGGGCCATGCACTCGTACCAGCGTAGGGCCGGATGGGACAGCCGGCCGGCGGTGGGATAGAGTTGTTCAGCTCGCGCGATGTCGGTCGCGACACGCCAGAATAGTTGGGCCGCCGTCTCGACGATCCTTCCCGCAACGTTCCTGCCCAGATAGCGACCACGGAGAATGACGTTGGCATGAGCTGAAAGATGAAGCCGCGGGCGCTTCGGCGGGCATGAGAACGCGCTCATCTTTTTGACGGACATCGTACTATTATATACTGGCAGAAGCTGATTGACTGAATGGCGGGAGAAATGGTGCGCTTGCATCTTGAGTCTCCAGTTCGGCAGAATGAACACCCGCTGACCGACGACCATGAAATCCTATCGTGAAGAGCTCTGGTTCGAG
>DATNCR010000329.1:0-20335 GCA_035607135.1 Nitrospiraceae bacterium | reverse complement strand
CAGGAGAAAGCGACAGGTATTCCGAATCTTTCTATATGCCTCGATGAGATGGGTCAAGATTTCAGGAGAAATTCGAACATCATCGCGATAATCCTGTGCCGAAACCCACAGACGCAGAATTTCAGCGCCCGATTGTTTAATCACGTCCTGCGGCGCGACAACGTTCCCGGCCGACTTGGACATCTTCTTACCCTGCCCATCAAGGACAAACCCGTGGGTCAGGACAGCCTTGTAGGGTGCGCGATGGTCGGTGACGACACCGGCGAGCAAGGCGCTATGAAACCAGCCCCGATGCTGATCCGACCCTTCGAGATAGAGATCGGCCGGCCACCACTTTCGTTCTTTCAACACCGCGGCGTAACTGACGCCCGACTCGAACCACACGTCGAGAATGTCTCGCTCCTTCTCGAATGCCGACCCACCGCACTTCGGACAGGTCGTACCCTTGGGCAGGAGATCTGCAGCCGATTGCTCAAACCACACATCGGCCCCTCTGGATTCCATCAACGTCGCAACATGTTCGATCACGTTCGGATCAGCCAGGACAGACCGGCACGCGACGCAGGTGAAACCGGGAATCGGCACGCCCCACACGCGCTGACGTGATAAGCACCAATCGGGGCGATTCTCGATCATTCCGTTGATTCGATCACGGCCGTAGGCTGGAATCCATTGAACCCGGTCGATCTCGGCCAGAGCCTCTTTTCGAAGATCGTTTATCTCCATCGACACGAACCACTGTTCGGTGGCGCGGAAGATGACAGGATTCTTGCAACGCCAGCAGTGCGGATAGGAGTGGTTCAACGACCCATGGCCCAGTAAGCGTCCATTAGCCTTCAGGAACTCCACAATTTTCGGATTCGCCTTCAGTACATGCTGACCGGCAAACTCTTTCACCACGTCAGTAAACCGCCCGGCATTGTCGACCGGCGCCAGAATCTCCAGCCGTTCGCCTGGCGTGGCCTTGGCATTGTGCTCAAGGACAAGGATGTAGTCTTCCATGCCGTGACCTGGCGCAATATGGACACACCCGGTTCCCTGATCGATGGTCACGAAGTCGCCGAGCAAAATCGGCGAAAGGCCTGTGGTCAGGGGCCGTTGCGTCTCGATCCCTTCGAAGCCTTCTCTTCCCTTCTTCACCCCGAACACGCGAGCCCCTTCGAGACCGCAGGCCTTCATCACACTTTCCACCAACTTCTCCGCAACGATCAGGACTTCGTCGCCGACTTGAACAAACGCATAGTCGATATCCCCATGCAAACAGACCGCTTGATTGGCGGGGAGCGTCCAGGGGGTCGTTGTCCAGATGACGACAGAAACCAACTTCATACCGCCGGGGAACACGACACCGGGAAATGTCTGGCTCAGCACCGAGGGGGATGTGACCAGCGGAAACTTCACATAGATCGAGGGAGAGGTATGGTCTTCATACTCGACTTCCGCTTCGGCCAGCGCTGTCTGGTCGACCGTGCACCAGAGCACCGGCTTCAGTCCCTTATAGACGCCTCCCCGCTCCACGAATTTCCCGAACTCGCGAATGATCGTGGCCTCATAGCCAGGATTCATCGTGAGATAGGGATGCTGCCAATCGCCCAAGATGCCGAGCCGCTGAAACTCTTCACGCTGAATGATGAAAAATTTCTCCGCATATTCCCGGCAGAGCCGGCGAATGGCCGGCGTATCGAGCGTCTTTTTCTTGTCGCCGAGTTCTTTGAGCACCTGATGCTCGATCGGTAGGCCATGGCAATCCCATCCGGGCACATAGGGCACCTGGTAGCCTGCCATGGTCTTCGATTTGATGATGATATCTTTGAGGATCTTGTTCAGCGCATGGCCGATATGAATGCGGCCATTCGCGTAAGGCGGACCATCGTGCAAGATGTACCGCGGCCGGCCTTTCCCCGCCTCCTGAATCTGTTGGTACAATCCCTCCCGCTCCCACGAAGCCAGAAGTTCAGGCTCCCGCAGCGGCAAGTTGGCCTTCATGGGGAAATCGGTCTTGGGAAGATTGAGCGTAGCCTTGTAGTCCATAACCTGTGTGGTCTCTCGCGAAAATCTTAGAACGTGATTGGGATCAAGGATTGGAATATACCGGAATGGCAGGCGGGGCACCAGTCCTTAGCTTTGATGCGGGGTCGTCAAAAACGTCTTACAGCAAGGCCGCAACGAGCGAGAGCCCGAGAAGTACGGTTTGAGCGATGCGAGAACGACGCCCGGTGAAAGATGCGTCTCGGCGCATCGGGGCGGGCGGGTGGAATCAAGCCGTTTTTCACGACCCCATTAGCTGATGGACATCATGCGGTCCAGTGCAATCCTGGCCCAATACTTCTCATCATCCGGAACGACGATATGGTTCACGACGTGGCCGTCGGCAAGGTTCTCCATCGCCCAACAGAGATGGGCTCCATCGATCCGGAACATCGTCGCGCACTGGCAAACCGTGGATGACAGAAACAAAACTGTCCTGTCGGTCAGATCGCGCTTCAGTCGATTGACCAGATTCAATTCCGTTCCCACTGCCCAGGCCGTGCCGGGCGGCGCCGCCGTCACCGTGCGGATAATCAACTCTGTGGACCCGGACAGGTCTGCTCGATTGACGACATCCTCATGACATTCCGGATGGACGATCACCTTCCCATCCGGATACCGCTTGCGGAAATTGTCTACGTGCACGGGCTGGAACATCTGGTGCACACTGCAATGGCCCTTCCAGAGGATGAGCTTCGCGCGCTGGATCGCCTCACGCGTATTGCCTCCGTTGGGTTGATAGGGGTCCCAGACGATCATGGCTTCTCGCGGCAGCCCCATCTTATTGGCCGTATTGCGGCCCAAGTGCTCATCCGGGAAAAAGAGGATCTTCTCCCGCCTGGCCCAGGACCATTCAATCACCGCCTTCGCGTTGGAGGACGTACAGGTAATCCCGCCATGTTCGCCGCAAAACGCTTTGAGTACTGCGGCAGAGTTCACATAGACCGCGGGCATCACGGTCTCTTCCACAGGAAGGATTCGCCCCAGCGTTTCCCAGCATTGATCGACTTGTTCGATGGCCGCCATGTCTGCCATGGAGCAGCCGGCAGCCATGTCAGGAAGGATCACCGTTTGCTTCGAGCGGCTGAGAATATCGGCGGTCTCGGCCATGAAGTGGACGCCACAAAAGACGATGTAGGGCCGCTCCGACCGCTCAGCTGCCAGCTTCGAGAGCAGAAGGGAGTCCCCACGAAAATCCGCGTGTTCGATGACTTCATCCCGTTGATAATTATGGCCCAGGATCATGACTCGATCACCGAGCACACGTTTCGCCTCAGCCGTCCGCCGGAACAGTTCCTCCGCAGACAGTCCCTGATAGTCTGTGATCGGTTTTGGAAGTGTCGAAAGTGTCTGCATCGTGTCCTTGCGAATTGGCGTATAGGGCTATTCTACGATAGGGATCCCCCACAATCAATGAACCCGGGGGCTGCGAAGGAGTCCTAGCCCCTCGATAGTCCGGTCGGTTCGGCTATGGTAGGCCTAATACCCCGTTGACAACGAAGCAGGTCGGCGATACGATTCTCCGTCGAAGCTAGGGGGGCCACACGGCTGAGAGTCCGCCCAAACGGACGACCCTCAGAACCTGACCTGGGTAATACCAGCGTAGGGAAGCGAGAACAACCAGACACCGTTGGTCTCTCTACCGCACCCCTCAACATCAGGTGCGGTTTTTTTATTTTTGACGACTGAACACAGTTCACGTTTTGGAGAAAGGATCTCCGCCATGAGCAACAAGACCATCGGCAATGGAGCTGCCACTGGTAACAGACACAAGTCTGCCGAATCAGCCTTGACGACTACACCTTTCCCTGCCTCGCGCAAAGTATATGTGCAGGGAACGCAGGCCGGCGTGCGGGTTCCGATGAGAGAGATCAGCCTGACCGCCACCAAGTCAATGAATGGGGGTATCCCCACCCCAAATGAGCCGATCACGATCTATGATACCTCCGGCCCCTATACAGATCCGGACGTCACCATCGACGCGCAGGCTGGATTGGCGCCCTATCGACGAAACTGGGTGATCGGCAGGAACGATGTGGTCGAGCTCCCGGATATTTCCTCGCAGTATGGCCGCGCACGTGCAGCGGACCCAAAACTGGACGAATTGCGGTTTCAACACATCCGCAAGCCCCTCCGAGCGAAACCCGGTATGAATGTGACTCAGATCCACTATGCCAGGAAGGGCATCGTCACACCGGAAATGGAGTTCATTGCCATCCGGGAAAACCAATCCCACGAAGTGGCACGTGAACTGGCCTCACGGAATGGACATGGCGGCGGGGTCATCCAACACCCGGGCCAGTCATGGGGCGCCAGCATTCCCTCTGTGATTACCCCGGAATTTGTCCGCGATGAAGTCGCCCGTGGCCGCGCGATCATCCCGGCCAACATCAACCACCAGGAAAGCGAGCCCATGATCATCGGCCGCAATTTTTTGGTGAAGATCAATTCCAACATCGGCAACTCTGCGGTCGCCTCCTCCATCGAAGAAGAAGTCGAAAAGATGATCTGGTCCATTCGATGGGGCGCCGATACCGTAATGGATCTCTCCACCGGCAAGAACATTCACGAGACCCGCGAATGGATCATCCGTAACTCGCCGGTGCCCATCGGCACCGTACCCATCTATCAAGCGCTGGAAAAAGTCGGAGGCAAGGCCGAAGACCTGACTTGGGAGCTCTTTCGCGACACGCTCATCGAGCAGGCAGAACAGGGAGTCGACTACTTCACCATCCACGCGGGCGTGCGCCTCGCCTATGTGCCGATGACCGCCAAACGCATGACCGGCATCGTGTCCCGTGGCGGAGCGATCCATGCGAAATGGTGTCTGGCTCATCATGAAGAAAACTTCGCCTACACCCACTTCGAGGAAATCTGCGAGATCATGAAGGCCTATGATGTGTCGTTCAGTTTGGGCGATGGGTTGCGTCCAGGCTCCATTGCAGATGCCAATGATGAAGCACAATTCGCCGAGCTGGACACCTTGGGGCAACTCACCACGATTGCCTGGCGCCACGACGTACAGGTCATGATCGAAGGACCGGGCCATGTGCCCATGCACATGATCCAGGTGAACATGGAGAAACAGTTGAAGGCCTGCCAGGAAGCACCCTTCTATACGCTGGGACCCCTCACGACCGACATCGCACCGGGCTACGACCACATTACCTCCGGCATCGGCGCAGCCATGATCGGATGGTTTGGCTGTGCGATGCTCTGCTATGTGACGCCCAAGGAACACCTGGGACTCCCCGACCGCGAAGATGTAAAGACCGGCGTCATCACCTACAAGATTGCCGCCCACGCAGCAGATCTTGCCAAGGGCCATCCGGGCGCGCAGGTTCGAGACAACGCCCTGTCCAAAGCCCGTTTTGAATTTCGCTGGGAAGACCAGTTCAATCTTTCACTCGATCCGGACACCTCAAGGCTCTTCCACGACGAAACCTTGCCGGATAACGCCGCGAAGGTGTCGCACTTCTGTTCGATGTGCGGCCCTCATTTCTGCTCGATGAAAATCACGCAGGATGTCCGGGACTACGCCACGCAATTACAGGTCGATGAACAGACAGCAATTCAAATCGGCATGAAGGAAAAATCGGAGGAATTCAAGAAAGCAGGTTCTGAGATTTACCGATAAGGATGCTCAAAACGGTCATCCAACAAGGCCCGAAGTTGGGGATCGTTTTCAGCATCCGTTGAATGGAGACTACAGTATGAACAAGCCAAAACCAGCCCCCTTACGCGAACGCGACATTACAAGACAGATCGCACGCGAGTACTACAAGGAATTCGATCAGCTCATCGAGAGCGATGTCATTATCGTCGGCGCAGGTCCATCCGGCCTGATTTGCGCGCATGACTTGGCGGACATGGGCTTTCGTACCGTTATCGTCGAACAGAGCCTCGCACTCGGCGGAGGGTTCTGGCACGGCGGGTATCTGATGAACAAGGCGACGATCTGCGCCCCCGCACACAAGATCCTCGAGGAAATCGGGGTCCCTTGCAAGAAGATCAAGGATTGTGACGGGATGTACATTGTCGATCCGCCGCATGCCACCGGCGCCCTTGTTGCCGCAGCCTATCGCGGCGGCGCCAAGGTTCTGAACCTTACGCGCGTCGTCGACCTCATTCTCCGCCGGGATGGAGTCCTGGAAGGCGTTGTCGTCAACAACACGACCGCCGAAATGGCCGGCCACGATTTCATTCACGTTGACCCGATCGGGCTCGAAAGCAAGATTGTCGTCGATGCCACCGGCCACGATGCCGTCGTGGTCAATCTGTTGCACAAGCGCAATCTCTATACCGCCGTTCCCGGGAATGGCGCCATGTGGGTCTCGCGCTCGGAAGAAGACGTGATGAACCATACCGGCGAGGTCTATCCCAATTGTTTCGTCATCGGATTGGCCGTGTCCGCCGTCTATGGCACACCGCGCATGGGCCCGGCCTTCGGCTCGATGTTATTGTCAGGACGTTACGGCGCAGAATTAATCAAGAAGAAGCTGAAGCAGGAGTAACAGAGACGGTCTCCTTGCTCGCGCAACGCGCGGCCTGCAGGGAAACGAGGCGTCTCGGCGCCGAGAGGGTGGGCGGGTAAGAACGAGGATAGGCCCTCGTTGAACGCGCGCAGTCGAGACCATCTCCGTTACTCCCGCTATAGGACGAAGATAGAGAAGAGCTATGGATGTACAGGATTTCTTAATCCAAGGCGAAGGCCGCGAAGAAGACAAACGAGAGGCGTGGCAACTCTTTCAGCAGGCCTACGAGCGCCAGATGAAAGGTGAATTGGAAGAAGCCGTCGAACTCTACAAGAAATCGATTGAAGCGCACCCGACCGCCGAGGCCTATACCTTCCTCGGATGGACCTACAGCTTCATGGGACGGATCGAGGATGCGATCGAAGAATGTCACAAGGCCATCGCGCAGGACCCGGACTTCGGCAACCCCTATAATGACATCGGGGCCTATCTCATCGAGAAGGGTGAACTAGACGAAGCGATCATCTGGTTTCAGAAAGCGCTGCTCGCGAGACGCTACGAGAGCCCGGCCTTCCCGCATCTCAACCTCGGTCGGGTCTATGAGCGCAAGGGCCAATGGACCGAAGCCATCGACTCCTATAAGAAATCTTTGGCGCTCAATCCCAATTACGCCTTGGCGAAAAAAGCGCTGGGGCGATTGATCAGTTCACTCAACTAACCGGTCTGTCTGGTCTATTCGGTCTATCTGGTTTGTCTGGTGAATTACTTAACGACACATTGAGGTGTTTGAATGACCACGAATTCTTACGAGATAGACCAGAAAGACAAGACAGACCGAAAAGACCAAAAAACCATACTCGTCGGCGTCACCGACATCTTTTTCTACAGCAAAGTCCGCGACGCCCTGATGTCGAAGGGCTACAGAATCGAACGGGCTCGCGCGCAACAAGACATCGCCGACAAGGCCTCGACAATCCCGTCCGCGTTCATCGTCAATATGAATGACGACACCCTCAACGCCTTTCAAGCCCTGGAAACCCTCAAGGCTGATGCACGATTGAAGACCATTCCCATCCTCGCCTTCGCCAACCACGAAGAAGTCGACACGTTTAACCGTGCCAGGGCGTTGGGAGTGAATAAGATTGTCTCGCGCAATGAGTTCTCCACCCGACTGAAAGATCTGATTGAAGAAGTTGCAGGCGATCACGCATGAAGCACACGCCCCTCTACGAACAGCACCTGAAGCTCGGGGCGATCTTTGAAGAAGTCGCCGGGTGGGACATGCCTGCTCACTATGGAAAGTGGGTGGCGGAATATCAGGCAGTACGCCAGACAGTCGGACTCTCCGACCTCTCACACCGCGGCAAGATCCGGATCACCGGCGAGGATCGTGTCAAATGGCTGCAAAGTATCATCAGTAACGATATTCTCCCGCTCCAACCTGGCCAAGGCCGCTATTCGAGCTTTCTCACCCACAAGGGCAAGATGCTCGGCTACTTTCGAGTCTATGCCCTATCCGATAGCCTCTGGGTGGAAGATGTCGGCGAAGTCGGCGACGCCACATTCCAAGCCCTCCGAAAGTTTCTTCTCTATGGCGTCAAAGCGAAAATGGAGAACTGCGCGGAATCCTGGGGGCTCCTGCTTGTCAGTGGCCACAAGGCCTGCACGACTGTCAGCGCCGCCTTCGGCGTCGAAATGAGCGACCTCACGCCGCTGAGTGCCATCTCAGCCAAGATCGGCGGCCATACCGCGTTTGTCCTGCGTACAGAAGAAACCGGAGAGATCGATCTCGAAGTATTACTCCCCGTTGATACCCTCAGCACAGCCTGGGAACGGCTCATGGAGGCAGGTGCGACCTACGGCATCAAGGCTGTAGGCGGTCAGGCTCGTGAAGCCCTCCGCATCGAAGCAGGCCTGCCAAAGGCCGGGCCGGACCTCAACGAAGAGATCGTCCCGCCGGAAGCGAACCTGGAAGGGAAAGCCTTCAGCTTGAACAAGGGCTGCTATCCGGGGCAGGAAGTCGTCGCCCGGATGGACACCTACGGCAACGTACGCCGGAAGCTGGTGGGATTCGTGCTGAAAGAGGCGACCGTACCGCCTCACGGGGCAAAACTCTTCAGCGGAGATCGTGAAGTGGGCTGGATCAGCAGTGCGACGCTCTCGCCACAATTGAACGCCGTGATCGCATTCGGCTTTCCGTTGCGGGATTTCAGTGAACCGGGTACAGCGCTGACCGTGGAATTCGACAGCCGCAGACATCCGGCCACCGTCCACACCCTGCCATTCTACACGAAGACCAAATAAGGGTATCCTTGCAGGCCGCCCCCGGTGCGACCTACGTGCGGATTGTTCGCTCGTGCAATGAGTCTTGTCGAACGGAAAAGCCCCTTCAGCCTTTCCGGCCTCCGAGACGCTCACCTCAGGACTGCGTGTTCCGAGCGTGACGAACCCTGCATGGGATACGGCGCGTCTCTACGCAACGCGGCTGTCTTGGCAGCCTCCAGGGCGGGTGGAGTCGCTACCCAGATTGAGTCGGTGAGAAGTGCGACTGTTTCAGCGGCCTGTTAGAGTATAAGGTAACGTCCCCTGTTTCCCTAACCACAGGAGAGCGAGATGACACAACGGTGGATGGTGCTGATTGCGGTGCTCGGACTGATGCCGATGCTCCTGGCCATGCGGCCGGTGGATGAAGCCCTGCTCAATGCGGCATTCAAAGGAGACCTTGGCGAGGTGAACAAGCTCATCAAGAACGAGGCCGACGTCAATGCAGCGAATGCAGGCGGCTTTACCCCGCTCATCGCGGCAGCCGAGAAGGGGCATCAAAAGATCGTGGCGCTGTTGCTCACCCAGGGCGCGGAGGTGAAGCAGGCGACGACAGACAATGGCACGACACCGCTGATCGTGGCAGCCGAGAGGGGCTATCGGAAGATCGTGGAGATGCTGTTGACCCACGGCGCGCTCGTGAAGCAGGCGACGACGGACGATGGCACAACCGCGCTCTATATGGCAGCCCAGCAGGGACGTCGGGACATTGTCGCGCTGCTGCTGGCCCACGGCGCCGATGTGAGGCAGGCGAGAACCGACGGCACAACCCCGCTCTTCATCGCAGCCGAAAATGGGCATCGAGGGACCGTGGCCCTGTTGTTGGACAAACACGCGGATGTGACGCAGGCGAGAACCGACGGAAAGACCCCGCTCTTCATCGCGGTCGAAAAGGAGCATCCTGCGACCGTGACCCTGTTGTTGGACAATGGCGCGGATGTGATGCAGACCAGGATGGGCGACGGTGCAACAGCCTTGCATGTCGCCGCATCTCAAGGAGATCGTAAAATCGTGACCGTACTGCTCGAACATGGAGCGGACAAATCGGCCAAAGACACAGCCGGACAACGTCCGGTGGATACTGCGCGCCAGCACGGCCACAACGCGCTGGTGCCATTGCTTGAACCGTGACTATGGTTGTAGCTTTCATCAGAATGGTGTAACAGGCGGGTAACTGGTTGGCACCGACTATTAAGGTGTAGACAAACTCCTTGGGCGAGACAGAAACGTCACTGACTCGTTCAAATCAGTCGCAGGCTGTTCAGAAAGTCCGTCCAGCAAGGCCACAGGCGAGTCGAAACCGGAGGCGTGCCCTCTGGGGTACGTTGAGGATTTCGATGAGCCGAGAACGATGCTGGCGGGCTTTATCAACAGCCTGCTCAGTAAGGAGGGCCACATGATCCAGCAGTGGAAGGTGCTGATCGCGGTGCTCGGGCTCATGCCGATGCTCTTGGCCATGCGGCCCATGGATGAGTCGCTGCTAACAGCATCGTCCAAAGGGGATCTCGGTGAAGTGCAGACTCTCCTCAACCGAGAGGCCAATGTCAACGCCGCGAATGAGGACGGGACGACCCCGCTCTTCATTGCCGCCGAAAAGGGATATCGGGACATCGTGGCACTGCTGCTGGACCACGGCGCGGACGTGAAGCAGGCGACGACAGACGGCGCGACTCCGCTCCACATCGCCGCCGAGATGGGACATCAGGCCATTGTGGCCCTCCTCTTGGACAGAGGCGCGGACGTGACGCAGGAACGGGCCGACAGCGGTGAACCGCCGCTCTTTATCGCAGCCCAGGAAGGGCACCAGGAGATTGTGGCACTTCTGTTGGACCACGGCGCGGATGTAAAGCAGACGAGGACGGAAAACGGCGCGACCCCGCTTCTCATCGCCGCAGCAAAGGGGCACCGGGAAATCGTGGCACTGCTCTTAGACCACGGTGCGGATGTGACGCCGACAACGACGAACGGGTGGACCGCCTTGCACGTCGCCGCGATAGCAGGAAACCGAGAGATCGTGGCGTTGCTCCTTAAACAGGGAGCAGACAAAACGGCAAAAGATACCAAAGGCCTACGCCCGGTCGATCGTGCGCGCCTACAAGGCCACAGCACGCTTGTGGCGCTGCTCGAACCTTAAACAGATATTTCTTCACAACCGTGATAGGGAATTCATATGTCACTCGATGAAGATGGATCCGACGTACGCGCCACCCCCTACCACGCTGCGGGTGAGCTTGCAGGAATTACAAGATTGGTGGATGATTTTTACGTCAATATGGACACGTTCCCTGAAGCCGAAACCATCAGAAAAATGCACCCACCGAATTTAACCGAATCGCGTAAAAAGCTGACGTACTTCCTGTGCGGCTGGCTTGGAGGCCCAAAGCTCTTCACCCAGCACTATGGTCCAATCAGCATTCCGGGTTTCCACAAACAATTCCCAATTGGCTACGAAGAGCGCGATGCCTGGCTTTTTTGCATGCAACACGCCATTGCCATACAGCCATTCGATGACCAATTTAAAGAATACCTATTGGCTGCACTCAACATTCCAGCAGAAAGAGTCAGACAGGTTAACTCGGGAGAAATTTGACAACTGCATGCAGCCGAGGAGGCATCACCCCTAACGCCTCACCAGTCAGTTACTTTTCAGGATTTCTCGCTACGGAGACCGCGCGCGCGAACGCGAGCAGACTTATGCGTTCGTCATCCTCCAACGCAAGCAAGAGGTGTGCTTCCTCGCCATGCATCAGGCGCAGGCTGAGAAACGGTTCTTCCCGGCGCTTCTCTTTGTTGTCCCACATCGCATCGATGACCTGGACCTTGTCCAGTTGTCCGACCGACAGCACGTCATAGCGAAAATACGAATCGCCGATGACCATGTCGAACAGGACATTGCCGGCCGTGAGCAGCACGAGATTGAACCGTCCTTGATCTTCGTACCCCTCCGGCAGGAACTTATTGATATGGCACAGCGCGACTTTGCGGTCGCTGAGGGCTGCGCGGATCTTGTTTTTCAATTCCGGGTAATCGATCTGCAGGGGCTTTTCATCAAGCCCCGTCGCCGCCGCAGCGGCATTGTGCGCCTTGTCAAAAATCTCATCAGCCGACATCAACCCTGCCATGTGTGTCATCCTTTCATTCGAACCATGTTAACCCGTGGCATGCCTGGCCTTCACGGCCCTGGCGACGCCGATCAGTCCAAGCCCCGCCCACGCGAACTCCAAGAAGATAAATCCGATCCGCTGATCCACAATGGCGACAATCCCCAATAGTAACGACCCGACGATATTAAACGCGAGGTATCCCGCATTCAGTTCACGCCAGATCCCACCCTGAAGCAGGCCATAGGCGGACAGCACCATCAGCGCACCCACCACAGAAATTACTTGTAACAACATCACGCACCTCGTCTGAACCTCATATTCGCGCGCAACGGCTACCGTAACTGGCCCTCCGTCCTGACTTCAAGAGGATTCTCTCAGAAGCGGCAAATGATCTGCCGCTTCTGCGTCGTTCTCGGCTCGAAAAAAATCCTCAACGTATTGTATTCCAGCGAATACGCCTCCGGGTTTTTCAAGCCTTGCACCGCTCATCTACCAGCAGCTCCTTCGCCTCGCAACGAAGGATTACTCGGATGGACTTCTAGCAGACAACCGATAAGAAAACCGCGTGGCACCGGCGTCGTCGAGGATTTTGACGTCGAAGGAGGACGTGGTGACTCGAATGAGGCCAAAATTGAAATACCCGTTCTCATTGATCAGCATAGTCGGGCGTAATCCCTCACTGGCCAGCGTCGATCGGTCGGATGCGGCAGATAATGGACCAGCCACAAACTCATGGAAGTCAGGAATCCCGTCACCGTTCGGATCGTACGCGTTTGCCTGCACATGATGAACGTCGCCAGCCAGGAACACCACGTTCTTTATCCTCCGACCGACAATATGGTCGACAAGGACCTGTCGCTCCCACTCAAACCCTGGATAGACACGCCCCCCAGCCCAGCCGTCGTTCCCTGGTACGACGATGCTTCCTCCCTTCGAAATAGACAGCGGCACACTCGTCACAATCACTTTCCACGTCGCGGTTGACTCGGCAAGCCCGCTCAGCAACCATTGAAGCTGCTTCTCTCCCAGCATTGTTTTCGCCGGGCCGTCCTGATCGACATTGCGGCTTCGGTACTGCCGCGTATCGAGGATAAACAACTCGAGGTCCGCCCCCGCACGCACCGTTCGATAGAGCCGATGGGGATCGTCAGCAGCCACGCGGATCGGCCAATACTCGCGTAACGCCTGACGCCCGACCGACATCCGGCTGTCGAAGGGCCCCGAAAAATCGTTCCGCACCTCATGGTCGTCCCAAATCACACACACTGGAGTGGTCTCCAAAAACCGGCGCAACGCCTCCGCACCCCGTTGGTAGCGATGCCGCGCACGGTACTCGGCCAGAGTCGTCGCGAGAAAGTCGGCACCCGGCTCGTTCGGAGGAGACGGACACAGGCTGTCGCTATACATCGTATCGCCGAGAAACAGAAAGAAATCGAGCTGCTGGGCACGCATCACATCGAATATGGGATAGCCGGCAGCGCCGCGCCTGCAACGCCCCTGGCCGCCCAAATCGCCACTCCAGGCAAAGGTCACAGGTGCCTGATTCCCCACATCAGCGAGTGTAGTAAATTCTCCCCGTGCCGCCACTCGTGCTTCGGTCGGCGTGCCCTCACGACCCTTCGTGCCGACAAAGACATAATATCGGTATCGTGTGGCCGGTATGAGCCCTTCAATCGGAACCGCCAGAGTGAAATCCGTTTCCTGGCCGGTCGTAAACAGCGGAGTCCGAGCGACAGGCGCGACGGCTGTGGCCATCTTCGATGCCACATCCCAAGCCGCGACCGGCGCCCACTCGAACTGAACCGCCATCGGTCCATCGGTCCTCAACCAGAGCAGAGCCGACTGGCTCGTGACATCTCCCACCGCAATCCCCTGCGGCAACAGATTCGCCGAAGCAGAAGACGTGTCCGCAAAGGGACTCCCGGAGGGCAGCCCTTCACGGGACGCTAATACGCAGCTGAACAGAGTTGGGGCACAGACGAGAAGAAGTACGAGCAGACGTAACTGATGCATCATGGGGAATGGCTTACCGGAACGGGGTCAACGCGTCAAGCACAGGAGCCTGTCGGGCAGGATCCTGGTAGTAGGTCAGTTTGAATTGATCAAATTCGCGATTTCCGGTCGTGGGCAGTTTCAAGTCAATCTCAATTGCCTATCATGAATGTTGGTGGTCATGAATGCCATGATCGCTATGATGTTGATGATCGTGTGTTTCTAAATTGCCAGTGTGCCCATGTTCGTGAGAATGAACATGGGCGTGTTCATGACTATGAGGATTCCCTGAACCGTGATTATGTTGGTGGATATGCTGATGCTGATGTTCGTGTGAACCTTTCATAGGGCCTCCTATGCTTACAGTGAAGTTATTGGTGAACACTCTTGCCCGCCAGTATCGAGCCTACCACTCGGATTTGTCATTTTCAAACTGCCCCACTACCCAGGCTCCTGGGCCCAATTGATACTCAGCCCCTCCGTCCTGCATACTGTGGATTCTAAACCGGAGGATGGAATGCACGATTTGACCTGTCTCATTAAAGGCTGCCAAGCGAAAGTCTATGCCCCAGCCGGCACACACAGCATCTGTCGGGAGCACTTCCTCAACTATCTCACCTGGCGTCGCCGCAGAGGCCCACAGATGTTCATGAAGTATGCCGGGATGACGATGGAAGAACGAGACCCCCTCGTCGCCGAATGGGCCAACACCATCCGTGTTGAAGAAGCCCCCACCGCCTCAGCACCAAAAACCTAACATTCCACACCACCATACAAACAAGACGCGAAGTGTTCAGCCAGTGTAAAGCACGAAGGCGGCCGGCCCGTCTGGACCGACCGCCTCGTTTCGAGCGTATGGCACCCGCGTAATACTATCGATTAGTTTTTCTCGCCCTGCTCATCCTCTTCGTGCTTGTCCTTTTTACCATGCTTCTCCCGATCTTTGTGCTTTCCGCGGCCCTTATGCTCCCCGTCCTTCCGGTGCTCTCCGCTCTTGCCTCTCTGATGCTCTTTTTTCATCTTGCCATGCTTCCCCTTCTCTCCTTCATCCTTTGGCGCCTCCATCGCTGGAGCAGGCGCGGTTGCCGGAGCCGTGGCCGGAGGAGCAGGCGCTGCCGGTGAGGCTGCCGGAGCCGACTCCGGCGCTTGGGCTAACACACTGGTAAAGGCATACAACACTGCGGCGGCCGTCAATGACGCGACTGTTCTGATCATGCTGATTCCCCCTTGAGTTAAGTTTGAATGTTGAAGCGGCATTGCCTCACCAACGCAAGGCCAGTGCCACAGTTACACGAAAAATACCCTCACATTTCCCGGGAAAATAGAGGATCACACCCAGCTGCGAGATATATGCATGCACCGGTTGAGGCAATATGGCTGGTTTCCCCACCATCACGCCTCAACGTCCTGAAGGCTACAGTCGCTCTTCATCGATCTCAATAACGTCGGCCCAGGTGTAGGCAGGAGGAAGAGCCGAAACCGATACGCCGCGCTTCGTCGCAATATCTCGTAGACGCCCCTGAAACCGCTGGCGAGCGCCGTCGTCCTCCGGCTTAGCCCCCAACAGATTACGGGTAAAGAGACGAACCTCTGCAGCTGTCACTTTTTTCCCGTTTGCCACAGCCCACGCGAGCAAGTCCTCATCCGTCCCGCCGGCCAGCGCCCGCTGCTCGAATGTCTTCGGATCAATCTCCAGAAACTCAACGAGGTGTTTATCAAACCCCACCGTGATGTAATTGTAGTCCTGAATCTTGCCTTCGTTCCGCATACGAATCTTGTCGATAAACCGACCGAGATGGGCGATGCCACCAAGGAGAGCTTTGGGGCTGCGGGGATAAGTTTGCTGCACCATTCAGTTCTCTCTCGGATTGTGATTGGTGGAAACATACAGAGAAGGATGAGAGAAGTCTAGGATGGACGACGAGCGCTGGCATGCCGCCGCTGCTCCCCATTTGAATTTGGTACGGGAAACCGGCTAGTCGGTCAGAAATTAAGAGACAGCTTTCTTCGCTGCTCTGTTCGCATGGAGCCTTTCAATGGCTCCTGGAACCTTTTTCAGCCTACAAATTCACCTTGTAACTCGTACTCCGGCCGCCGCCGGAGGGGACGAACACGCTCTTGTCTGCGAGATCCTGCAGATCCCTCGTCGCTGTGGCTTTCGACGCCCCGGTCATCGACATGTATTTCTTCGCACTCATCCCGCCCTTGAACCCGTTCGGGCCCTCTTCGAGCATCCGGCGCACAATCTGCAGCTGTCGTGCATTCAACTGATCCCTGAACTGGTCGAACAACCTCGTTTTCTTCAGCGTGAAATCGATCTGCTCTTCCGCGTGAATCTGTGCTGCGAGTGCCATATTCACAAACCACTTCACCCAGCTCGTAATCTCGTTCGATTGCTGCCCTTCCTGCAATGCCGCATAGTAACCCTTTCGGTCCGTCTCGATCGCACGCGACAGGCTCAACAGAACCGGCCGCCCAGTCCCCTGCGACAATGCCTTTTCGGACAAAGCCCGGCCGATCCGCCCATTCCCATCTTCAAATGGATGGATCGATTCGAAATAGAGATGCGTCACCGCCGACCGCACAACGGCTTTTTTGATTTCTTGTTTTCCGCCTGGGCCGGTCACGTTGAACCAGTTAATGAACCGCTTAATCTCCCCCGACACCCGCGACGAGGGCGGGGCTTCGAAATGAACCTTCTCTTTTCCCACCGGCCCCGAAATCACCTGCATTGGCTCTTTATGCATCCGCCACCCTCCGGCCTTCACCCGACGCGTTCCCATCATGATCATCTTGTGCCATTCACACAGCTTATTTTCGGACAGTGGTGCCGCAAAACTGTTATGCACGTCAATCATCAGCGATGCCGCTCCTTCCGCCCGCCGATCGCCAGCAGGCGCGCCGCCGGTCATGCCAAGATTTTTGCGGATCGAGGACATGACATCCTTGCGGCTTAGAAGCTCGCCTTCGATCGCCGAGGTCTTGATCGCCTCCGCAACCATCATCTCGATCGTCGCCTCCGCCTGCGCATCCGCAGACAGCCCCCTCAGCAGACCGCTTGCACGCCCTGTCCTTTCGGCGAACGCCAACAACGCATCCTCCACGCCTGAGAGACTGTATCTGAATTCGGGCCAGTCTTTTTGCTGCCAGTTATAGTCCATGAGCCGATCATAACACGTATTCGGCTCATATATTGCCAAAATATTGAGCCGAATATAAAGTTTATTCGGCTCAGACTGCCTTAAGCGGTCAATAACCGCAGCCGACGGCTTCCGCTCGGATGAGCCCGGAAGGGACGCACGATCCGACGAATAAGGAGAATCACGTCTGTGCGTGCCGCCGAGACGGTGAGGCGGCCGGACCGCTCCGAGAGGCGAGGAAGCGCTAAGCCCTGACACGCCTTGGAATTTGGTACGGGAGACCGGCTAGCCGGTCAGAAATTAAGAGACAGCTTTCTTCGCTGTTCTATTCGCGTGGAGGTACTTGTCGATCCCCGCCGCCATCTTGCGCCCTTCGGCGATGGCCCAGACTATGAGGGAGGCGCCGCGTTTGGTATCGCCGCCGGCAAAGACGCCATCGAGGTTGGTCATGAACTGTTCGTCTACCGACACTGCGCCGCGCTGATCGTACTTCACGCCGAGGCCGTCGAGCAGGCCGTTCTTCACCGGGCCGGTAAAGCCCATGGCGAGCAGAACCAGGTCCGCATCCATTCCAAAATCACTGTTGGGAATCGGCGTGAACTTGCCACTTTCGAACTTCACCTGATTGCCATGGAGCTTCGTCACCTGGCCATTGTGGCCGGTGAACTTGGTGGTCGAAATACTCCACTGCCGGTTGCAGCCCTCTTCATGTGCGTGCGAGGTGCGGAGCTGCATGGGCCAGAGCGGCCACGGCGTCGAACCGTCGCGGGTCGGCGGCGGCTGCGGCAGTACCTCAAACTGATGTGCTTCGACGCAGCCCTGCCGGTGCACGGTCCCGAGACAATCGGAGCCGGTATCGCCGCCGCCGATGATGACGACGCGCTTACCCTTTGCCGTAATCGGTTCGTCCGTGATCGTGTCGCCGGCGTTCCGTTTGTTCTGCTGTGTGAGAAAGTCCATCGCGAGATGGATGCCTTTGAGTTCACGGCCCGGGATCGGCAGTTCACGTGCCTGCTCCGCCCCCATTGTGAGGCCGACGGCATCGAACTGCTGCCGCAACTGCTCACCGGTGATGTCCTTCCCAATCGAGACGCCGGTCTTGAACTCCACCCCTTCGGCCTTCATCTGTTCCAGCCGACGGTCGATGACCCACTTTTCCATTTTGAAATCGGGGATACCATACCGCAGCAGGCCGCCGATGCGATCGGCCTTCTCGAAGAGCGTGACACTGTGACCGACACGCACCAACTGTTGCGCCGCCGCCATGCCCGCCGGACCTGAACCGACGATGGCCACCGTCTTGCCTGTCTTCGCCAGCGGCAAAACCGGCTCAACATAACCCTCGTTGAACCCCCGGTCGATGATGTTCCACTCGAGGATCCGGATAGAGACCGGGTCTTCGTTGATGCCGAGTACACAGGCCCCTTCACAGGGCGCCGGGCAGAGCCGGCCGGTAAACTCAGGAAAATTGTTCGTGGTATGGAGCGCCTTGAGCGCGTCTTTCCAACGGCCACGATAGGCCAGATCGTTCCATTCTGGAATCAAGTTCACAACCGGGCAGCCGGTGTTCCCCTGACAGAACGGCACGCCGCAATCCATGCAGCGGGCCCCCTGTGCCTTGAGATCTCCCTCAGAGATGGGCTCATACATCTCCTTCCAATCGAGTACGCGAAGCTCGACCGGTTTCCGCTTGGGACCCTCACGGGCGTATTTCATGAAACCTTTTGGATCACCCATCTTTGTCTACGTCTCTCGTGTATCTTACTTGTGGGTTGCGGCTTTCTTCTTCTTCCGTTCTTCCAGCACACGCTTGTAGTCCACCGGCATCACCTTTTCAAACTTCGGCAACATCGCCTCCCAACTATCGAGGATACGCTTCGCATTCCGGCTGCCGGTATGCATGAAGTGAGAGGTGATCATCTGATGCAGTGTCTTCTTGTCCTCCGCCGTGGTGACCTTCTCCAATTCCACCATGCCGAGGTTGCAGCGGGATTGGAACTGGTCGAGCTCATTCAGCACAAAGGCCACACCGCCCGACATACCGGCCGCGAAGTTTCGTCCCGTCGTACCCAAGACGGCGACCACCCCGCCGGTCATGTACTCGCAGCCGTGATCGCCGATCCCTTCGACCACTGCCATGACACCGCTGTTTCGCACGGCAAACCGTTCGCCCGCCATACCGTAGAAATAGGCTTCACCCTGCGTCCCGCCATAGAGCGACGTGTTGCCGATAAGAATCGTCTCTTCCGGTGTATAGATCGCCTGCTTCGGGGGGAAGACAATGATTTTCCCGCCGGACAGTCCCTTGCCCAGATAGTCGTTCGACTCCCCTTCGAGGATGAGCGTGATGCCACGGGATAGGAATGCGCCGAACGATTGTCCGGCGGAACCGGAAAACTTGATCGTGATGGTGTCTTCCGGCAACCCCTCAAGCCCATACTTTTTCGCGATCCGGCTGGAGAGCATCGTCCCGACCGTGCGGTTCACATTTCGAATGGGCAGATCCAATGTCACCTTGTCTCCCCGTTCCAACGACGGCTTGCACAGCTCGATCAGCTTGTTATCCAGCACGCCCGTGAGACCGTGGTCCTGCTTCTGCACACAGTAACGCGCGATCTCCGGTCCCACATCCGGCGCTTGTAAGAGGGGGGTCAGATCCAAGCCCTTGGCCTTCCAGTGATCGACAGCCCTGTGTACTTTCAATTTGTCCACACGTCCAACCATCTCGTTGATGGTCCGGAAGCCCAGCTTGGCCATGATCTGGCGCAGTTCTTCCGCGACGAAGAAAAAGAAATTCACGATATGTTCCGGCTGCCCGGCAAATTTCTTTCGTAAAGCCGGGTCCTGTGTCGCAATGCCGACGGGGCAGGTGTTGAGATGGCATTTGCGCATCATGATGCAGCCCTCGACGATCAAGGGAGCGGTAGCAAACCCGTACTCTTCTGCGCCCAACAAGGTGGCAATCGCCACGTCGCGCCCGGTTTTCATTTGCCCGTCAGTCTCTACCCGGATGCGACCCCGCAGATCGTTGAGCACGAGCGTCTGATGCGTTTCGGCCAGGCCCAATTCCCACGGCACACCCGCGTACTTGATGGACGAGAGCGGAGAGGCGCCGGTGCCACCGGAGTCGCCACTGATGAGCACCTTGTCCGCATGGGCTTTGGCCACCCCTGCCGCAACCGTGCCGACACCCACTTCCGACACCAGCTTGACCGATACCGCCGCATCAGGATTGGAGTTTTTCAAATCAAAAATGAGCTGCGCCAGATCTTCG
>DATNCR010000318.1:0-3264 GCA_035607135.1 Nitrospiraceae bacterium | reverse complement strand
TGAAATCATGGTCGCCACGACCGCAGTCAGGAATCTCATTCGAGAGGGTAAATTGCACCAGATTCCCGGAATCATGCAGGCCAGTCAGAAAGACGGCATGCAAACGATGGACATGGCGCTGTACGAATTAGCAATGCGTGGAGTCGTCACGAAAAGCGAAGCCCAATCGCGCAGCATGAATCCCAATCTGTTTGGGGTTCCAATGGGCGGCGCGGCATAAGATCCCTGGCAGGACACACGGAGGGTCGCGATGGATGTCCGCAGTCTCTTGAAGGTCATGGTGGATCAAGAAGCATCGGACCTGTACCTGACCGTCGACTCGGCTCCTGCCTATCGCGTCCACGGCTCGACACAGCAAACCGACGCCCCGCCGTTTACCAATGAACAACTTGAAGCCCTCGCGTTAGCGCTGATGCGCGGTCAGCAGCGTGGGGAATTCGAAGAGAAAATGGAAATGAACCTGGCCCTCTACTACAAGGAGCTCGGCCGGTTCCGTGTCAACATTTTCCGTCAGCGAGGGAACGTCGGTTTGGTCTTTCGGCATATCAAGGCCGAGATCCAAACGGTCGAGCAGTTGGGCTTGCCTCTGATCGTCAAAGACATCTCCATGACGAAGCGTGGGCTGGTGTTGGTCGTGGGAGCCACCGGTTCCGGAAAATCCACGACCCTCGCCGCCATGATCGACCACCGTAACACCATCCATCCGGGCCATATTGTCACCGTCGAAGATCCGATCGAGTTCGTCCACAATCACAAACGATCGCTGATTACGCAGCGAGAAGTGGGCTTCGACACGCTCTCCTTTCAAAATGCGCTCAAGAATACGCTGCGGCAGGCGCCGGATGTCATTCTGATCGGCGAAATCCGAGACACGGAAACAATGGAAGCGTCGATTACCTTCGCGGAAACCGGACACCTCTGCATCGGCACCCTCCACTCAAATAATGCAAACCAGGCCATCGAACGCATCATGAACTTTTTCCCGGTAGAGCGGCATGCGCAGATCTATCTCCAGTTATCGCTCAATCTTCGCGCCATCATCTCGCAGCGACTCGTGCCATCGGTTGACGGAAAGCGGGCCCCGGCACTTGAAATCATGCTCGATACGCCCCGCATAAAAGATCTGATCAAAAAGGCCGAAGTCGATTTGCTTAAAGAAGCGATGGAACAGGGATTAGACGAAGGCTGTCAGACATTCGACCACGTCTTGTTTCAACTGTATAAGGAAGAGAGGATTTCTCTCGAACAGGCCTTGATCAATGCCGATAGCGCCAACAATCTCCGGTTGAAGATCAAGATCGAAGGCCTCAGAGGGGACGATGCGATCAACGCCCTCCTCGACAAAAAGTCAAACGACCCCACGGACAGTGCCTTCAAAATCCAGGGGCGAGCCCCAGGGAACGTCACCCCTCTGCGCAAGCGATAGTCACCCCACCGCTCACACCCTCGACACCAACCGGCGCGGGTCATCGCGCTTACTGAACCGGTGCCGCACCTTGCCGCTCAAGATACGACGCAATCCTCTCCAGCGCGCGGGCGCTGAGTTTCGCACCATACCATGTCGGCATCGTGCTGGACGGATATCCCGGCGCAATGAATATTCCCGGTTCGATGACCGATTCGACCACATACTCGTGCACCGTCTTCGCATGACCTCGGTAAGCCGGATCGGCCAATCGCGCAGGCCCTGTGGTTCCCAATAGTAGAGGCGGTCCTACACGTCCATCGCCGCCTGGAATGCCTGGAACCATGTGGCACACCGAGCAGCCGGCTTTCGTAAATATCACTGTGATCGGTTCGTCTCCGGTGACCAACGGAACCATTTCAGGGGCAAGCACGACTGCCGACGGGACAGGCACCGGTAGCAGCGAAGAGGACTTGGTGGTACGGAGGGCCAACAACGTCCCCAGTACCAGTACAACGATGATGAGGGGCGTGATAAATCGTTCAGGCATGGAACTGGTCGCAGGAAAAGCTCAGCAGGGTCGTGATGCGGAGAATCGACATCACGAGCTGAACCAGACTCTCTACCGAATCGCTACAACTCTTCAACCTATATCAGGCCGGACCACTCACTTCGTTGCATTCATGGCACAGCGAAATCCCATCGTCCGATCTTCAAAATCCGGCTCTGCCGAGAACCGTGCCGTCACGCGCAACGCAGACGGTACATCCGCCCATGATCCACCTCGCAGCACTCGCCTCTCACCGGTAGCCGGACCGGACGGGCTCCTCCCGGGACTCGTTCGATAATAGTCTCGTTCATACCAATCCGCTACCCATTCCGCCGCGTTCCCCGCCATATGAGAGACGCCAAACGGGCTCTTCCCACCCTCTTTGAGCCCATGCCGCACGCTCATGCCTTCGAGACCGCTGGTGACCGCCACCAACGTGATCGCCTCACTGACCCATACCCCTCGATTATAGTTTGCAATATCGACGAACGGCTGCATATCTCCCCATGGATATCGACGCCTGTCGGTCCCTCGTGCCGCCTTCTCCCACTCAGCCTCCGTCGGAAGCCGTTTCCCTGCCCATCGGCAATAGGCCACCGCCGATTCCCACTTCATCCCAATGGCTGGACGATCTCCAACCGTCGTCGCCGCCTCATCATTCCATGTCGGGGGAGACTCGTATTTCTCTGCTTCCAGAAACTTCCGATAGAGACTGAGAGTGACTTCATACTGATCGATGGAATAGGCATCCAGCGTCACGGTATGTTCAGGCCGCTCGTTTGGAAGTCCGTCATTACTACCCATGGTGAATGGACCGGCCGCGATGTAAACCATCGGAGCCCCATCCCGTCCTCGGCTGGTATCGGCCGACGAAATAGGCTGGGTGTCCTTCGAGGACTGTGGCTCCGCCACCCCAAGGCAGCCAATCCCTATGACGAAGCTGATTCCCATCCACAACAGCGCCTGTTGTCCCTGCATCGTCGTCTCCATTGCCCACGTGTCCTCTTGTACCACGCGGGTGGACCATCGATACTTTCAGAATGCTTCACAGCCTGTGAGAACAAGTGCCGAACCGCCGGCGAGTGTATCCAGCTCCCCCAACAAACTCAACAGAATGAAAGGATGGCAACAGTGAATCGGGTATGACGAGATGAACAGAAGGATTGGTGTCCCCACCAGGAATGTTAGCCTTTTAATCCCACATCCAAGTCTCTGATCATCCCATATTCAGAGGAGACTCAGGCCGCGCAGCTGAGAAGGCATTCCCACGGTGGCACTGGACGAGGGTCTACCCACAGTCCACGCTTCG
>DATNCR010000307.1:0-5728 GCA_035607135.1 Nitrospiraceae bacterium | reverse complement strand
GGGGGAGCGAGAAGAAATCGATGTCTCGACTGCGCCAACCGTGGGACGGGGGCTCAATTTCGGCTGGCGGCTGATGGAAGGGTTTCTCTGTTTCAACCCCTCCACTAATTGCAACCCTGGCGGCCTTACTTTGCCGGTGCTCAATTACCCACACCTCAACGGGGCTTGTGCGGTGACAGGCGGGTATGTGTACCGAGGATTCATCAGCCCGGCGTTGCAAGGCACCTACTTCTATGCAGATTTTTGCGCAGGCTTTATGAAGAGCTTCCGCTATCAGAATGGTCAACCCACGGAGCAGACGGACTGGCCTTTACTCAGTCCGCCGGGCAGTTCCGTGACAAGCTTTGGTGAAGATGCTGCAGGCGAGCTATATGTACTGACCCAAGGAGGAGGCCTGTTCAAATTCATTCCCAATTGACGGCTGTATCATGCCTCTCGAAGGAGGGGGTTGCCCTTTGCCGTGGTGATTTTTATAATTGGTTCGCAGAGCGATACAACAGAGGAGTCATCGCCGACCATGCGCACCGGCTGCTGTCCAAAATGTGGAACGCTGAAGACAAAACTCGCCCCACGCCGCGGGGTGGCTGACCGGCTTCTTGGCACGCTGACCATCTATCCCCTTCGCTGTCAGCTCTGTGGCCATCGGTTTACCACCTTCCTCGGCAAACTCAAGACCAATCCTCGCCGCAATTATGACCGGGTCTCAGTCGAGTACCCGGCACAGGTCCGTCCCATCCATGATCCAAGCCAGAGCGTCGTCGTGGAAGGGACACTGTCGAATTTGTCTCTTCGGGGGTGTCGCGTGCGAACGAGCCAGCGCCTTCCGATGGGCAGCCACGTGATGCTGGAATTTCATCCTGCCGAGTATGATGACCCCATCATGATTGACGATGCCATTGTGCGCTCCCGTTGTGCCGAAGGGATCGGGCTTCGCTTTTCCAGTTTCCTCCGTTCTGAAGAACGACGCCTTCGCCGCATCCTGGAACTCCGCCTTCCCGATCAGGCAATCTGATCGTCGATTCTTTCCTCATGTAGTCCCCTGTTTCATCCCGGCCTTTTGCTCACTCTTACTCGTGACGAAGTACGGCCAGTGGCCGTTGGCCGAGAATACGGTAGGTACTCGCAAAACCCACAATCAGTGTCAGCAACATCGTGAGGAATAGACCGATACCAAGCACCTGCGGGTGTATGTTCCAGGGAAGCTCGAACACATAGCGCAACACGGCCCATGACAAGACACTCCCGAGGGTCAGCCCGATCACCCCGGCAACGGCGCCTAGCAGGACATACTCCATGGCGAAGGCACGGGCAATCAGGCCACGGGTCGCGCCGAGCGCTTTCAGAATGACCGATTCATAGAGACGTCGATAGCGTGTCGAGGCGAGTGCCGCCGCCATGACCAACCCGCCGGCCACCACACAAAATAATGCTACGGCCCTGATCGCCAGCGATAGACGATCGAGCACACGCGCGAAACTGTCGAGTACGTCGCCGATATGAATTGCGCTGATGTTCGGGAATGAGGCAACGACCGCCTGCTGCAAGGGGACCTCTTTCTCCGGCGAGACCCGCACCGTCGCCACATAGGTAAACGGCGCCCCTTCAATCGAGCCAGGAGACAAGATCATGTAAAAGTTCGTCGAGAAGTTTCCCCACTCGACTTTTCGGATACTGCTCACCTCAGCCGACACCATGGCTCCCTGAATATCGAACTCCACGGTCGAGCCGATCGTGAGACCCAAATGCGTGGCCGCGTCTTCCTCCACTGAAACCTGTGGAGTCGAAAAGACCTGTCCGGGCCTCCACCATTCCCCTTTGACCATTTTATTATCTTTCGGAAGCTTATCGAGAAACGTCAGCACATACTCCCGGGTGAAATACCACTGTTTTCCCCGTCCCTCTTTCCCGTCGGTGCGCTTGTCGTCCTTCTCCTTCTCCTCTTCTGCCGTGATGATCTGTCCATTGATGGCATGGAGTCGCGAACGCACCAGCGGCATGAGTTCCGGACGCGTTTGACCAGTCTGTCGCTCGACCAACGACACGAACTTCTCCGCTTGATCGGCCTGAATGTCGATAAAGAAAAATGTTGGAGCATCCGCCGGCCGATTCTCCTGTATCTGATGGAGCAACGCCTGTTCCACCAGCGACACCGTGACAATCACCATCACCCCGATGCCGATCGCGACCATGATCCCGGTGGCCTGGCTTCCCGGCCGCACGACGTTGCCCAGAGCATAGCGAAGGCTCAAGACGCGAGGCATGGGCACCGAGGCCAGCCCTAGCACGAACACCCGCGCACAGACAAAGAGGACTGCGATGGCAAGAGACAACGCGCCCAGAAATAGGAAACCGATCGACCACGAGCCTGCTTGCCACACCGAGAGGGCGCAGAGTCCGAGAATGATCCCTCCGGCCGTGCCGACATTCCATCGATCGTCAAGTCCCCACCGCACCCACCATCGAGACGAAGGAATTCCAGGTTCGATCGTCATCTGTTCTGCATCGCGCCTGAAGATCGCACCTGGCTGAACCTCTCGAATCTTCAGCAGGGGCCACAGGGTAAACAGCAGCGTGGACAATAGGCCCAATGTCGCTCCCTTCAAGAGTGGCCAGACCGAGGACCACGACAGTTCTGCGGAAACACCTAATTGGTCGAGGAGATCGGACCCAAACATCGCAGCCATAAGGGGCGGCAGCCCTCGTTGGAGGGAAATTCCCAACACAATCCCGGCAAGGCTCCCGACACATCCCAAGAAGATTGCTTGCACCACATAGGTCGAAACCACCGTGGCCGAATCCGCGCCCACCGCTTTTAAGATCGCGATTGTCCGCAATTTGTCCCGCAAGAACGCATGAATCGAGGTTCCGACCCCAAGTCCACCGATGAACAACGCGGTGAGGCCGATCAGCCCAAGGTAGCGGGCGAGTTGATCGAGGAATTGTCTCAACTGTGACTGGGCTGTGCGATAGCTGGATACACGCACGGAATCTGACGCCAGCCGGTCGCGCAGCTCGGTGAGGAGCGGTTCCAGCGGCATCTCGGGCGGCGCCTTCACGAGATACCGTTCTCGCACCCGGCTGCCGGGTTTGATCAGCTCCGCCGCACATAATCCCTCCTGCGCGATCATCACCCGGGGGCCCAACGTAAAGGCATTGGCCATTCGATCCGGCTCAGTCCGTACGATGCCGGTGATCAGAAAGATCGCTTGACCAATTTTCAGTGGATCTCCAATCGAGAGACCCATCCGAATCAGCAACGATTCTTGTACGACTGCCCCAAAACAGGAATGCCCGCCACAGCGGCGCTCATCAGGGTGAAGCAGGACATCAAGCGATTGCGTCGGGTCGAGTCGGACCGCTCCGTATAGGGGATACATTGATTCGACGGCTTTGAGTTCGATGATTTGGGTCGATTGGGTCGAAGCAGGCCCGTGACTCGTGCGCGCCGCCATGGCGACCAGCTCGCTCACATGGGTGAAGGTCAGTTTTCGTTCGCCCAGTCCCTGCAACACCGCATGCCCTGCGAGACTCAGGGCATGCGTCAGACGAATCTCGAGATCACCGCCCAACATCCCTCGCGCTTCCTTCGTGACGGCGCGCTCCACGTGCGTGCTAAATAGCGACACCCCGACCAAGGCTCCGACGCCGATCGCGATACAGGCGAAGAAATAGAGAAAGTGCCGCCAGGCTCCCCGGGTTTCACGCCAGGCCATCCTGAAGATGAAGCGATTCACGCAGATGACTCGTCGGCTGGATAGTCTGAGTCGGTGAGGGTATCGGACTCGATGCGTCCGTCGCGCAACGCAATCACACGCTCCATTGAGGATGCGAGCGCGAGATCATGTGTGACGAGGACTAATGTGGTGCCGTAGTCGCTATGGAGAGAACGGAGCAGACCCATCACGTGCTGTCCCGTGGACGAATCCAAGTTGCCGGTCGGCTCGTCGGCCAACAGAATCGGAGGGTGACAGGCGAATGCTCTGGCCACCGCCACCCGCTGCTGTTCCCCGCCAGACAGCTGGACAGGATAATGATGCAGACGTTCTTCCAGGCCGACGGTCCTCAAGAGATGCGCCGCACGCTCCTGCGCCGAGGCTATCCCTGCCAACTCCAACGGCACCAGGACGTTTTCCAGGGCAGTCAGGGTGGGAATGAGATGAAAGGATTGAAAGATATAGCCGATCTGATCGCGACGATACCGCGCCAAGGCACTTTCGCGCATCGTCGAAATCTCCACGCCGTTCAAGGTGATGGAGCCGGACGTCGGGCGATCCAATCCCGCGATGAGTCCCAGCAGGGTGGATTTCCCGCTGCCGGAAGGGCCGACAATGGCTACGCCTTGCTTATCAGGAATCTCGAGTGTGACATCATCGAGGATTGTGATCTGATGGCCTCCACCGGCCAGGCGCATTGTTAGATGAGAGAGGGTAATCATAGTCTATTATCCGTCAGGCTCCTGCAGTATCGTCCACGCGGAGGCTATATTATACTGGATCACGATGCACCGCTCATGGATTCTCACAAAACTATTATTCTGTTTCTGCCTTTCCTTGATCGTGCTCTATGGCGAGGACTTCGGCCATGCATCTTCCTCTCCGCTCCAGTCTTCTGTCTTCCCTCGCGATGGAGTCGGAGCAGGTCTGGCAATCGATGTCACCGCGCAACCGAGCCGGCTGGAGGTTCATGGGTCTGCCGAACGCCCGCGCATCGTGGCCTTCGGCAACAGCCTGACGGCCGGCTTAGGAGTGGCGACGACTGAGTCGTATCCCGCTCAACTGCAGCGGACACTGGATGCAGCGGGCTATGCCTATCGAGTCGTGAATGCGGGAATTAGCGGTGATACGACAGCTGGAGGAGTCCGGAGAGTCTCTTGGGTTCTGACCAGCAAGCCGGCGATCGTCATTTTGGAACTTGGCGCCAACGATGGGCTCCGCGGTCTCAGCCTGCACGAGACCGAAGCGAATCTCGAAAAGATCATTCAACAATTCCAGCAGGCCTCGGTCACCGTCGTGCTAGCGGGGATGAAGCTCCCCCCGAACTATGGACAGGAGTATACCGATGGGTTTGAGGCGCTCTACCGTGCCGTCGCGAAGCAGTATCACCTGACGTTGATTCCATTTTTTCTCGATGGTGTGGCGGGTTCGTCCTCGCTCAATCAGTCCGACGGCATTCATCCGACGGGAGAAGGCTATCGCCTCATTGTCGAGAAGATCTTTCCCGTGCTTGAACCACTGCTGAAACGAAACCGGTGACCATGCCCAATGCCATGCCAGAAATTCGATAGCCGGCACATCGTGCGAGGTTGCTAGTTGCTGGCGAGTGGCGCCGGGGTGGTCGACGGACAGACGCCGGGGGTCATGTACAGCAAATAGTTGCCCATCCCATGCTGGGGCTCCGGCTTCTGCAACGGATGGTGATGGACCATCACCATCTCATAGTCCTCCGCCTTCCTCACCGGAAACCCCTGCCCGTCCTGATAGACCTGGTGTGGGCGAAATTCCAAAAAGGTCCCGTCCAAGGCGACGTCAGGTACCGTCCGCAGCAGCGTCTGCTTCGTCGTCGTATTGTCCAGTCCGATCATGAGCAATTCGTCATGCCCATGCGGATAGGCGAACTTCACACAGCCATCCATCGAGAACTTCAGCGGCGCCCGGTGGATCGTGACCCCGTTCGTGATCTCAATCCCTTCATCCGTCTGGTCCGGGCCGCGCTGGGCGAACTTACTGAA
>DATNCR010000280.1:0-3070 GCA_035607135.1 Nitrospiraceae bacterium | reverse complement strand
GACCAAGCGCAACACCGAGTTTGATCGCGAGGGTACGCTGAGTGGCCCCGCCGTCTCGATCGAGTTCATTGAGGAGCAGAAGGTCTCGTTGACCTTGTAAATCCATGATTTATACGGGTAAATTTTCTGTGCGTTCAGAATATGAACAAAATAGGCAACCCTGTCAAGCAGATTTCTTCTTTGGAGTCTCTACACAGTTCGAGAAGGAGCCGCCGCGCCCCGCTGCACTTTGAGGGCATAGATGGTCATCTCGGTGCCATAGCCCAGGTGACCTGCGATCAGCGACACCGGTCTGGCAATGAGGCGGTCGATCAATTTCCGAAGCGGCACATCTCTCTGAAACCGATGCTTCCAGACTCGATCGAGGCTTGCCATGAGGTAGATGGCGCTGACACCCGTTCGAAAACGATACAGCTGAAACCCTGCCTGAGCCATGATCTCCGATAGGCTGGATTTTTCGAAATGATAGAAGTGTCGTGGCGGATCGAGGGGAAACCACCAGCGGCCAAATAGCTTGAATTCTAGGCTGTTCACATTGGGGACACTGACCGCCAACAATCCATCATCCTTTAGTAGTCGATGCACTCGACGCAACGCATCCACAGGGCTCGGGAGATGTTCGAGTGAATGGCTCATGAACACCAGATCAAAAGACTGAGGAGGAAAGGGGGCCGACTCCAATGTCCCGGTGTGAATATTTCCCGTCACGAGCTCGCGCGCATGTACCGCAGCGACGTCACTGATCTCGATCCCATAGGGATCCCATCCTTGATCTTGCAAGGTTTTCAAGTTCCCGCCGGCCCCACAGCCGACATCCAGCACTTTCCCCTCCCCCCTCCACGGCAAGGGATGACGCCCTTTCAGCTCCCGCAATGTCTTGTCCGGCCACAACAGCACGCGCCGCATAGAGCGCCGCCATCCAGCCGACCCATCCGATGGGTACCCATAATAGTCTTCCAACACCCATCTCTTGATCCGTGCCGAAAACCGTTTGGCCTGCTGTTGAAATTGCGGCCGGGTCTTCACTTGAACCGGCGGGTAATAGACCGTTGGATAGTAGGAACCGAGGAGCTCTTTTGAGGGACGTGGATTCAGATAGATCAAACCACATTGGCGGCAACGGACAATCGTGAATTCGTCATTGGTGACCGCCAGCAAAAGATCCCGCTGTCGAGCGATCACCTCGGATTGATCGGATTGACAGAGGTCACACGCCACCGTCTCCATATTCGAATGTGACTGGTCACTCGAACCAGATCGAGTCATGACAGATCCTTCTCACCCATTTACAGCACTGCCATCCGGGACCGCCCCATCATGTGACCAGCTGCCGCCATCACTTCTTCAACCGATATCAACTTCATGCAATTTTCCTCGCCTCTCGTACAGGTCGGGTGAAAGCAACTGCGGCAATCGATCTCTTTATAGAGCACCTCCACGGGACCACCACGCGGCCCCCACTCACGAGGGCTTGATGGGCCAAACAGTGCGACCACGGGGGTGCCCACTGCGGAGGCCATGTGCATCGCGCCGCTATCGCTGCCCACAAACAGCGCTGACTTCTTGGCGATGGCTGCGAACTGTTTAATGGTTGTACGGCCTGCCATGATCACAGGGTTACTCGTTGCCATCTGTCGAATCTGTTGTGCGAGATCGAGGTCTTGATCGCTGCCACCAACCAACACCTGGCAGCCATGCTGGGACGTGAGACGATCGGCCAGCTCCGCGAACCGCTCCGGAGGCCAGGCTTTAAACCAGTACCGTGCACCGGGCTGCAGGATCACAAACGACTGCGATGGCTGAATACCGAGTTGATGTAACAATTGATCCGCACTGGTCTTCTCTTCCGGCGTCAGCCACAGTTGAGGATCTTTTGAACCGGCTTGGATACTTAGGGGCTTGAGCGCTTCCAGGTCCCGGTCAATCCTGTGCCGCACAGTAGGCACCGGCGGGACCACCTCTGTGTAGTATCGTCCTCGCCAACGATGTTCATCGTTAAATCCAATTCGAACCGGTGCCCCGCTGATCCAAGTCAGAAACGCAGACCGGTCTCCATCCGTCAAATCGATCACGGTATCGAATTGCCGACCACGCAGCCCCGCGATAAGCCGTGACTGTGCGCCAAGAGACCCCTTGTCGAGGACCATGATTTCGTCCACGTCCGGATTCCCGGACAAGACGTCCTCCGTCCCTCGATTCACCATCATCGTAATCCGGACGTCCGGTCGTGCCGCTTTGATGGCGTGGAGGGTCGGTGTCGCCAACAACACGTCCCCAATGTAGCGGAGCTTGATGACCAAAATGTTGTTCATGAAGACGCTCAACCACTACACAGATCTTGATACAATGCCAGCGTTTGCCGCGCGGCCTGTTCCCAGGAAAACTGCTTGGCACGAGCAAATCCTTTGACCTTCAACGCCGCTCGAAGCGGCTCATCCTCGAGCACTCGAACCATCGCCTCTCCAAGCGCCCGTGCATCTTGAGGATTTGCCAAGACCGCCGCATCACCCGCGACTTCAGCCAGCGCGGTCGAATTGGACGTCACCACCGGCGCCCCACAGGCCATCGCTTCCAACACAGGCATCCCAAACCCTTCGTACAGCGAGGGAAAGACAAACAGATCGGTAGAAGAATACAACAACTGCAGATCATTCATGGACAACCGCCCCGGGCAGAGTACCTGCTCCATCAGACTGCGCCTCCGGGCCGACTCCTCATAGCTCCCGAACGGATGGGTGGGCGAGCCGACCAGGACCAATCTGCGCGACCCGAGCTTCTTCCGTACCATCTCGGCCGCTTCGAGAAATATCTGGTGATTCTTACGCGGATCTGCCCCTCCAACAAACAAGACATAGTGCCCGGACGTCAAACCGATCCGATTTCGTAACTCCGCCATCGCCCGATCATCCCGACGTGGCACGAAATCCTCCGATACTCCATTGGGAATCACCTTGATATGCTCACGCTTCAACCCATAGAGTTCTATCAGTTCTCTCGCGGAAAACTCGGACACCGTGATGGCTTTTCTGGCTCGCAATGCCGTTTGCCTCGTCTTGAACGACGATGGCCA
>DATNCR010000274.1:0-2889 GCA_035607135.1 Nitrospiraceae bacterium | reverse complement strand
GAATCGGGAGTTCCCGATCCGGGAGATCTAGAGTTTCTCACGCAAGTGGCGATGCAGATCGCCTATGCGATCGACCATGTCCAAGCCTACGAACAGATCGATCGACTGCGGAACCAACTGGCCAAAGAGAACGTCTATCTGATCGAAGAGCTGAAGCTCACGAAGAACAGCGGATCTTTAGTGGGGAAGAGTCCTGCCTTTTTGAATGTGCTCGCTCTTGCGCGCGAGGTGGCACCCTCTCCTATGACCGTGCTCATTATGGGTGAAACAGGCACGGGCAAAGAACTGATTGCACAGGCGATCCATGATTGGAGTCCACGGCACCGGAAACCCTTGGTTCGGGTCAACTGCGCCGCTTTTCCGGCTGGGCTGGTCGAAAGCGAATTATTTGGCCATGAACGAGGCGCGTTTACCGGGGCCGACCGAACTCGCGAAGGCCGGTTTGAACTGGCCGATGGCGGCACCCTCTTCTTGGATGAAATTGGGGAGATGCCGTTGGAGACCCAGGCCAAGCTGCTCCGCGTCTTACAAGATGGCATGGTAGACCGTTTGGGAGGGAAACACCCGGTATCGGTTGACGTGCGCGTGATTGTCGCTACCAATGGCGACTTACCTGGCGCAGTCAAACACGGCACGTTTCGCGCCGATCTTTTTTATCGACTGAACGTGTTTCCTCTGGGCTTGCCTCCTCTCCGGGATCGTCTGGAGGATATCCCGTTATTGGCCCGACATTTTCTTGAGCAATACAGCGTGAAATTCAACCGTTCGTGCAAGGAGATTGATGTGGAATCGCTCGAACGCTTGGTGCGTTATACTTGGCCCGGCAATGTCCGCGAACTGGAAAATGTCATCGAGCGTGCACTGATTCTCTCGCATGAACCGGTGTTGCGGATCAATGAGCATGTCTTGGGGACTCAGGTTTCAGCCGTCAAGACCTCACCACCGTCTGATCTCAACGAACTAGAACGTCGGCACATTCTGCAGACCCTCACCCTGACCGACTGGCACATCGAAGGGTCTGATGGCGCGGCGGCGCGCTTGGGGATCCCACCCAGTACGCTACGCAGTCGGATGAAGCAGTTTGGAATAAAGCGACCGCTGGCTCACTGAAGCACCCCACGTCTGTCCTGCACGATCTCTCTCCGCCTACTCAGCACGAGCCGCCCGACGATCGCCCGTCACATCATCCGGGACGATGTTGCCCGTGATTTCTAAGTGGTTCTCGATTGCATCACGTGCCTCGTTGGGAAGTGAGAGAAGCACACTCGTCGAGAACCGCTACGGGAACGGCTGGTCGTGATCAAAAGGCATCGAGGCGGTTATCAGGTTTTGCAACCTTCCTCGCGTGACACATTAGCCGATGTCTGGAGCGGGTCGCAGCACGGCAACCTAAGAAGATTGTACGGCCATCTTCTGGTCATCCGGTTCTGGGAATAGTGTGAATCTGTCTGCAGACGAGGATTCCGTTGTCCAAGCCCTGGATCCCGGCGCGTAAGTGACTCGGCGCCACGTGCGCTAGCGGAGCGTCATCGTAAGATCACGGTGGCCAGCCAGTGCAGCCACCTGCCTCCTCATATTTGATTGATTTCCCTAGACGCTCTTGTTCGAGCTGATTCACTTCCCATATTGCGTACCGTGGCGAGAGCTTCTGAAACGCCAGAGGCTCTCGCTTGGATCAATGCGACCCCGAGCAGTACCGCATCTTTTCGTAATGGCGCTTTGATGTGAGTGGTTGTCTCAATCGCGCGGTCTACATGTCCCGATCGTGCCTGTTCGAATGCAATGTGCATCAAGGCACCGGTACGGTTGATTTCATGGGGAATCAGTTTGGCCGTGTGGAGAGCGCCACGCTGGTCTCCGGCCTTGAATTGACCGATTGCAATGGCTTCTAAAGCGGCTGACCAGTCTGCCGCATTAGGAATTCTTCTAGCCGTGTCGAGCGCCGCATCGATCTCATTCGATCGCGCCTGCTGCTCGACAATCTCCAGTAACGTGAACGCCACCTCACCACCATATGCGAAGAGGACGAGCTGTGTTTAGGAATTCCTCACGCACAAATCTACCCCCATCGCTCATGGAATGGAACTCGTAGAAACCGCAGGTGGACGGGAGAATTTCTACGAGGGGGAGAGGGGCTGATCGGTCGATTAGGGTGTGTTGACGATGCCGTGGGTCAGTGCGTATTTGATCAAATCTGCCGTCGTCTTCAGCTTGAGTTGGTCTAGGATCTGTCCCTTATGAAACTCGACGGTTCGTGATGTGATATGCAAGAGATTGGCAATCTCCTTGGCCGTCCGCCCCTCGGCGAGGAACTGCAGGACTTCACGCTGGCGAGGAGTAAGGCCTCTCGGTTTCTCCGAAGGTGTGGACAAATAGACGTCGACCATCTCTTTCGTAATCAGCGGCGTAATGTAGGAAAGGCCTCCGAGCACGGCTCGAATCGCCTGTTCCAATTCATCGACTGCCGACCCCTTGAGCACATAGGCCGAGGCTCCTGCCTCGAAGGCCGATCGCACATAATCCGCACCGGCGTGCATCGTCACGATAATAATTTTGGTTGCTGGACAAATCTTTTTCAGCTGCGCCGCGGTCTCGATGCCGTTGAGCAACGGCATCGAGATATCCAGGATGACAACGTCGGGCTGGACTGTCTTCGCAGCAGCCAGAAGCGCGTACCCATCCCCGACTGTTCCGACCAGCTCATAGTGCTCTTGCAGGATACGGCGGAATCCCTCGAGGACAAGAACGTGATCGTCTGCCAGCAGGACGCGTGGTTTAGGCATGGGGCTCTCCTGGATCCAATGGAATATCCACACGGATCTCTGTGCCGTGCTGGGGTGTTGACTCCACCTCCAACGTTCCCTTTGCCATGCGTACACGCTCCTTCAT
>DATNCR010000264.1:0-5133 GCA_035607135.1 Nitrospiraceae bacterium | reverse complement strand
GAGCGGGGTGCCGTCTTTGGTGAAGACGGCGGTTTTATAGCCCACCATATAACGATCGGCTGGCAGCTGAAAGGCATGCTTGGGCATCGAGGCGGCGAGGTCGCCGTCGTGCCCGGCGGGCAGATCGATAGGCCCGAACGTCAGGGTAACGGTATTGGGTTCGACCGTCACCGTCGTGGTGGTTTGCTTCGAAAGGGTGGGGACGGCGTGATGGTCGTGCCCGCCGTCGGCCAGGACCGGGGCCACGAACCAGAGGCTCACGAACAGAAGGCAGAGGGCCTGACGCATACAACCTCCCAAGAGTAGAAAGGACAATGAGAGAAAGTCCAACAAGGTAACCAATGCAGACCGGCGGGATGAGTTGATCTAGTTCATCTGGCTAGTCTAGTTCAATCACACAAATCGCACAATTCAAATAAACAAGCTGGCTCTCGTATCATTATTATTGTGGAGAGGGGATACGAATTATCTAGCCTGCACAGGAGTATGTCAATTCGGGTCATCCTCCATGTTGTGCCTTATACTGTGCGAGGAGTTCGTTCACACGGCGTCGCAGCACGTTGTTCATGACGACACAAGGAATGGCGACCAGCAGTCCTGCCGCCGTGGCCTTGAGCGCGAGGCTCAGGCCGATCATGATTGCTGTCACGGCTAACGCACCGGATGTGCCCATCGTGTGAAATGTCAGCATGATGCCGAGGACCGTGCCGAGTAAGCCGATATAGGGCGCATTGGCGGCGACCGTACCGATCACCACCAGTCGCCTGGTCAACGCGATCTCGCACAGATCCAAGGTGGAAAAATGTTTGACGTCCACCTGCCGGTAGAATAGCCAGCGCTCCACCGCCACTCCGATTGCCCAGAAACTCAGTCCCAGCAAGAGCCCGATGACACCATACTCGACGAGTTCCTTAAGTCCTTCCATGAAGACACCACAGTCCTTTCAGTCATCACTGTCCTAACCCGCATGGTTTATCAACATATCTGCTGCCATTGCCGATCTGTTGCTACGACCAGCCCTCTACCGGTCGGCTCGCTCTTTCTTTTTGGCACTCGCCCCCGTCGGAGAATCAACGGGACAGGCACCGCCGCAGACGATGAAGCGAGTCCCCTCGGCTACCGAGGGCCGGTCTCGCGACGCGACACCGTAATCAGTGCGATTCTCGGCGTTCGGCTTGTCCGGGTTTCTGCTCACACGCAAGCTCTGCGTACCGATTATGGATGAGGGCGCCATTGAAGTGCCCTCATCCCAGCCCAAGACTGCTCCGCATATTCAGACGAGCTAGAACATTCCCAAGGTCACACCACCATAGATGGCTCGGCCGTAACCGGCGAAAAAGGCCTGGTTGCCCGCAGCAACCGCGGCGGTTTCACCTCCGATCACTTGGCCGGATGCGGCGTATTTCTTATCCGCGATGTTGTCCAGCTCTAGGTAGAACTTGGCGAATCGGAACCAGGAATTGCTCAGTTCGACATTCTTATGAATGTTCACATTCAGGACCACATAGGATGGGATGCTAAACGTATTGCTGTTGTTCAGGAAATAACTATTGTAATAACTCCCTTCGACCCAACCGCCCCATCCGGTCGGGGCATGGTCATAGGCGACTTTGCTGTTCACTACATCGGTTGGCACATTGGGCACCTTGTTCCCGTCTCGGACCAGGAAGCCCGCTGCGGTTCGATCTGAAAAATTAATGTACATGGCTTGAATGTGGGTATAGGCCCCTGACAATCGCAGACCCGTCAATGGTCGCCAATCATACGAGGCTTCAATGCCGCGATATTGAGAGGAGTCTGCATTGACGGAAGCCGTGTTTGCCCCTGAGATCGTCTGCGTGATGATTTCGTCCTTGAAAAACGTTAGAAACCCGACGAGTTGGACGGTCAAGTCCTTCGTGAGCTTCGATTCCGTGCCGATTTCCGTATTGAGGTTCTTTTGCGGTTTGAGACCAAAGTTCGTGCCGGGCAGTCCCGTAATAGGATCGCGCAAGAGATTGGAAAATTGCGGGATGCCATACCCCGTCGAGGCGCGAATCCAATGTCGATAGGCCTCCGTGGGTTTCCAGGTGAGCGACATTTCCGGGGCCCAATTTGAGTAATCAAGACTTGCATTGGCACGCGAGGCCACCGCGCCGGCCGCGCTGTAGTTGGTTGCCTGCGTACTGAGACGGGAATGTTCGAACCCAAGCCCCGCCGCCAACGTCCAGGTCGGCAGGAATTCCAGTTCTTCACGCAAGCGGGCACCAATGTTGAAAATCGATCCGCGGGCATTCTGGATCAAAGTTCCTTTTGTTCCAAAACCGTCGGCAAGATTCTGGAACTGGTTGGCTTTCTGGTCCATCTCGTTGACAAAGAACCCGACATAGCTCTTCAATGGCATCGCTCCCAGCTGCCCATCGTGCCGTACATCGGCGTAGTGCTTATAGTTGAGATTGGTGTTCTCGGAGATCTGCGAAAAGGTTTGCTGGATGTCTTTGACGTCGTAGTCGGCCTCGATTGTCAGGACGGTATTCGCATCGAGCTGCCGCTCGTACATGCCTCCTAGGATCGTGCGACGATCGACGCGGCCTTGATTGAGCAAAAGTGAATTCGCACACCCGCCGTTATACGTGCCGGGCGTACAAGTCGTTTGTGCGCCACCTGCCTGCCGCTCGTTGGCGATAAACTGCGATTGGGTCAGTCTGGTCGGCACTTTCGTATTCAGCCAGTTGGAAATCGCCTTGAAGTAAAAATTCTGCTTGTCATCTACCTTGAAGCGGAAATTGAGGTTGAGCGTCTGCGTGTTGTAATTACTGTTCTGGATAAAACCGTCTTCCTTGACCTCGCTCCCAAACATGGCAATATCGAGTCTTTCCGTTTCTTGCCCGACGGCAAGGCCGTACTTTTGGTACCCGTAGGACCCCCCCGACAAGAAGGTTTCCACGCCGTTGATGTCGCTCCCCCGTCTGGTCCTGAACTGCACCATTCCACCGAGCGCGTAGTTGTCGTACAAGGAAGACGACGCGCCACGAGTCACTTCGACGCTCCGCATAAACCAGGGATCTTGCATGTCGAGGCGTGAGAGCCCGTCGGACTGTGTTTGTTGGATGCCGTCTTCGTAGATCTTAATGTCTCGAACCGCAAAGGCCGTCTTAGCCCCTTGGCCACGAATCATGATGCTGAAGTCGCGGGGCCCGTTGGCCTGACGGAGGACGATGCCTGGCAGGGATTCCATCGACTCCTTCATCGTTCTCGTCGGCTGAGCATCCGTTTCGGCTGGAATGGTGGCGGACAACGACACCCCCTCCGGCCGCTTATAGACGCGCTTGCTGACGATGCTGAGATCGGACAACTCATATTCCGGCATGGCCTCCGAGACTTGCGGTGAAACCTTCTCTATGACCGCCTGTGGCCGTTCGCCCGGAGGCAATGCTCTCTCTCGCGCTTTCTGGAGTTCGTCCAGCTCGTGGAGAATCCCCTTTAGCTGTTCGCGCAATTGCTCTTCGCGCGGCGATACCGCCGGCTGCTCCGGCTCTTGCGCGGAAACGACGTGATCGATTGCGGCCATGCTTCCGAGCACTGCGACCGCCACAATGATGTGCATAACTCTCTTGGATGACACCATGGCCCGTACTCCTCCTTGTGAGAATGACGCTGACACACCGCTCTCCAAGCCGGGTTACAGGCCGCACACAGTTCATGGCCTGCCCTCGCAGGGAAATGACGAATGGATGGTGAGTGGGTGTGACGTTATGAACGAGGGGGAGCACGGGACTGTGCCGACTGTTGGGAGAGCACGGACGATAGGGAAACGGCGACCAGCAATAACATCGCCACAAGGTGAAGGGGCTGTGTCTGTGACGTGCCTGCAGGAAGGTCAACGGTCGGATTGGCATGGCAAGCCCAGGCGCACAGAGAGGAATGCGTGACGCCGCTTGTGTGGTGATGGACTGAGCGAGGCTGGTTCCCGTGCGCAAAGAGACAGGCCATGGCAGTGGCTGAGAGCGTCAGGTACAGTGCCGCAATGGCCAGAGCCAGTGGGACGAAGCACTTCCTCATTTCCCGCTCTCCATGACCTGCCGCATCACTGCCACTGCCTCGGGACTATCCCAGGCACGAGGTCCGACTGCTCGCCCGGCGAGGGTGCCGTCCCTTCCGATGACGACCGTAGTCGGAAGGCCGCGCACCATGAAGGACCGTGACACTTCCTGATCTTCATCGAAGAGGACTGGCACGCTGACTCCCAACTGAGAGAGAAAATGGGTAATGCCCCGGGGCTGCACATCCGTTGTGACGGTTATAAGGACAAAGTGTGCAGGGTCCAACTGTTTCTGCAAGCGCGCCAGCGAGGGCATTTCTTCTTTGCAGGGCCCGCACCAGGTCGCCCAAAAATTCACCAGTACGACCTTCCCAGCCAGCTCGCTCGACTTTACGACCTTGCCGTCCAATGTCGTGAGTGCAAAGGATGCCGCCATGCTTCCGGCAGGCAACTGGCTCATCTTGAGCGAGACAAAGGGATCGCTGGCAAGCGCAAACCTGGGACCAGCCGAGATGATGCTCATGAGAGAGAGCAATACAGCGGTCCCAATTCGGATCAGCAAAGGATGCATACTAGGGCTCCTTCCTCGCGACGACGTCGGCAGCCGGGAGCTGAAGGGTTTGTACGACCATGCGATGAACGGGCATCGCGTGCTCCATCCAAGCCAAAGCTGCGAGCCCTTTCGAGTTCATCGAGAGGGACGGTGTTTGGCCTTTCTTCTCATTCAGTTTCTGCGGCGTGCTGAACGACTGCCCACGATCGAGCGAAATACTGGAGACGATTTCACGCCGAACAGGCGATTGTTCTTCCCAGACGATGACGAGACGTCCTTCAGGATCGACCGCCATCTGCGGATGATCAGGGAAGGTCCCCTTGGAGACGTTCAGTTTCTGTTTCGGTGAGAAGCTGTCTCCGCGATTGTCCGAGTAGGCTAGGAAAACGGCCGGAGTGTCATCGACACCCTCCGTATACCAGACAACATAGAGCCGCCCGAACCGATCTGTCCCGATCGAGGCGGGCCGATGTGGACAGCCGGGGAACACCCACTTGTCATGTCCGACGATCACTGGACTGCTGAAGGTCTGCCCGCCGTCGGTTGAACGCGCGACGAC
>DATNCR010000261.1:0-9719 GCA_035607135.1 Nitrospiraceae bacterium | reverse complement strand
GGAAGGCCGCGCACCATGAAGGACCGTGACACTTCCTGATCTTCATCGAAGAGGACTGGCACGCTGACTCCCAACTGAGAGAGAAAATGGGTAATGCCCTGGGGCTGCACATCCGTTGTGACAGTCATAAGGACAAAGTGTGCAGGGTCCAATTGTCTCTGCAATTGGGCCAGTGAGGGCATTTCTTCTTTGCAGGGTCCGCACCAGGTCGCCCAAAAATTCATCAGCACGACCTTCCCGGCCAGCTCGCTCGACTTCACAACCTTGCCGTCCAATGTCGTGAGTGCAAAGGGTGCTGCCATGCTTCCGGCAGGCAACCGGCTCATCTTGAGCGAGACAAAGGGATCGCTGGCGAGCACAAACCTGGGACCAGCCGAGATGATGCTCATGAGAGAGAGCAACACAACGATCCCAATTCGGGTCAGTGAACGATGCATACTAGGGCTCCTACCTCGCGACGATGTTGGCAGCCGGAAGCTGAAGGGTTTGTACGACCATGCGATGAACGGGCATTGCGTGCTCCATCCAAGCCAGAACTGCGAGCCCTTTCGAGTTCATCGAGAGGGATGGTGTTTGGCCTTTCTTCTCATTCAGTCTCTGCGGCGTGCTGAACGACTGCCCACGATCGAGCGAAACACTGGAGACGATTTCACGCCGAACAGGTGATTGTTCCTCCCAGACGATGACGAGACGTCCTTCAGGATCGACCGCCATTTGCGGATGATCAGGGAAGGTCCCCTTGGAGACGTTCAGTTTCTGTTTCGGTGAGAAGCTGTCTCCACGATTGTCCGAGTAGGCTAGGAAAACGGCCGGAGTATCATCGACACCCTCCGTATACCAGACAACATAGAGCCGGCCGAACCGATCCGTCCCGATCGAGGCGGGCCGGTGTGGACAGCCGGGGAACACCCACTTGTCATGTCCGACGATCACTGGATTGGTGAAGGTCTGTCCGCCGTCGGTTGAACGTGCGACGACGGTCTCGCGGAGGTCACCCGGCAGAATCTTTCGCCAGGCCATATAGAGTGTTCCGTCCGGTCCGGTCGTCAGAGATGTTCGGCAACAGACACAGGTGCTCTCGTCGACTTTGAAGTTTTTCGCGACCGTGCGGCCATGGTCGGTCGAGCGTGTCACGAAGGTGCCGGGATCCTTCTTGCCTTCCCGCCCATCGATCCAGGCTACATGCACAACCCCGTCGGGGGCGACATGGATCGAGTCGAAGCTGTGGCCGATGACCTGCTCATCGTCATTCACCAGAATGGAGGGCAGAAATGATTTGCCGCCGTCAGTGGACCGGCTCAGCCGCAGTTCGTTCGAGAATGGTTTGTCTTGTGTTACCTTCGGATGGGTCAAGGCCCATGTCAGGAACACGTTGTCTCCAACTACAGCCAGCGCCGGCGATTCCTGCCGCATGTAGGGTGACTCGGCCGATTGGTTCACCTTGACCGGAGTCCCGATCCGTCCTCCCGGCTGCTCAGTTCCAGCATAGAGAACCGACCGTATCTCCTTGTCTTCCTCCACCCAAGCAAGGGAGATACGGCCTTCATCGTCAATTCGGACAGAAGGACCGACCACCACCCTTACCGGATGATCGGTTGTCAGTTTCGGACCGAACACGACCGGCGAATCTGGCGTTGCCATAGCTGTGGAAGTGAAGGCCAGAGCACTCATAGCCATTCCGACCACCCATCCTAATCTTTTGGTTCTGAATGTTCGTTCGAGCATGGGGCACCTCATTTCGATCGACGAATGGATTAGGGAACGGCACGATTGCTTGAACCTTGGCGCACACTCACTCCCGGCATCGACCCAAGCGATTCCTTCTGCATTCCGATATCGGGGGCTAGCGCATCGCCTCCAATCGCCTAACTCGCAAGGCTATAGACAATTGGCACATAGATGGCCAGTTCGGATGCGCTGATCGGCTGTTGCAGATGCAGCGGACAGGCTAACCGGATGGTTTCCATGGCCGCATTGTCGAGTGACTCATGGCCGGAACTCCGATGTACCTTCACTTCCGACAGGTGTCCATCGGCTCGAATGACTGCGCGCAACACGACCTTCCCTTCCCAGCCGTTGAGGCGCGCGGTGCTCGGGTAGCGTTTGAGTTCGGCCAGTCTCCGTCTCAGCGATTCGACCAACCAACTATTATCGGCTTTGACTGCGGGAGTTGGACGGGTTGCCATCGCCACTTGCGGCGCAGATTCCGTAACCACAGACTCCGTTGGCTTCGCGTCGGTTGTCGCAGCGGTCGCCGGCGATGGGGTGACCGCAGATTCAGCCGTCACGGCTTCATGTTGAACGAGAGGGGCAACCGATTCCACGACGGGCTGATGCGTTTGCTGAACCTCTTCTACTTGCTGCTCTCTGACCGGCATGACCTCTTCGGTTCTTGTTTGCACTGCCACCATCTGTTGCATTGGCTCACTGGTCTCGCTCACCTGGGAGATGTCGCGCTGCACAACCGGCGTCACTTCGTGTATTTGCACTTTCTGCATGGCCATTTTTGGTTGAGGAGCTATCGGGCGCGGGGTCGCCTGAGCAGGTTCCTGAGTCTGCGCGATATCAGCCTGATGCGTGTCTTGAATCTTTTGCGGCTCAACCAATGCGACGTCCCAGGTGAACACGTCTTTCGGGATGGCAGGTTTGACCTGTGCCATGAGCCCGAGGACCACGGTCAGTGCAAGACCGTGAACCAGCATGGATACCACCCATCCTTGCACAACACGATATTGACTGGTTGGGCTGAACGTCACTTGATCACCTCCGCTGCGAAAGTTTCTTCAGTGTTGGGCTCGGCCCTTGTCTCTCCTGGCAACAGGACCAGGAAAGGGAACATCAGGAGCGAAGCCCATAACCATTGGACTGAAGACTGGCTGTGCCTCATCGAATAAGTCTCCTCAGTCTGATTCCGTTGCCTGGTCAACGATCTTGATCCCTATATGGGGATACAGTCGTAACCGCTGTTACCGACATGCTCGAACGATGAAGAAAGAAGAGAGATTATGCGAAGGGAGGTGCGCGGGAAGGTGGCTGTGAGCTATGGAAGAGATGGAATTGTGTAACGGGAGAGGCTTGTTCAAGAAACGTCGAGTGTTGGACGGGTGCGATGTTGACCGCTGTGTTTTCGACGGCGTCGGCTGCGATACAGAGCCATGAACAAAGCGCGGTAGCATGAGTCGCCGCATTGTGATGCTGATGTTGCGCGATGTGCGCAATGAGCTGCGGGTAGACCGTCCCGCTGAGCGCTACAAGCCAGAGTGCCAATCCTCCGACAGCACATTGTCGAATCCAATAGGGCATAGCTCTTTATCGAAGGGCTGCTGCTTTTACCGGTTCCTGTTTCTGAATCCGTGCGACCGTTTCGTCGATTTTCTGTTCGGTCAAGAGCCCACCCTTGATGTATTCCTGCACGCGCCCCTCTTGGTCGATAAACACGCTGACCGGCAATCCGAACACGCCAAATTGATTCGCCACTTTATTGTCGCGATCCATCAGGACCGGGAAGGTATGACCGTATTGCTTGATGTGCTCGCGGACTTTGGCGTCATCTTCCAATTCATTGACGGCCAGCACCACGAAGCCTTTGTCACGGAGCCTGTCATACATGGCTTGCATCGCCGGCATTTCCGTCGTGCAGGGCTTGCACCAGGTCGCCCAGAAGTTCACGAGCACGATCTTGCCCCGATATTGACTCAAGCTCTGTGACTTGCCATCCAGATCGGTCAAGCGAAAATCCTCGGCCTGCGTACCGACTGTCGGAACTCGCGCGCCCATACTCCAGACATCGAACGGCAAGACCCCGAGAATGGCAACAAACACACCGATCATCAGAACAGGTAAACGTTTCATCGTGACCTCCTCATGACAAGGCGCATTGCTCTTACGACGGATTCATAATTTGAAACAACTTTGTGATGCCGAACACATAGCTCACACCTTGAGCCAGATTCCCGTTGAAATCACGAGCGATAGGAATCTGCGAATAGAAATACAGCGACGTGTTTTCTGTCAATGGTGTCTTGATGGCTTCTCCGAGACCGACTTGCAGGCCGGGTGTATAGGCAAAGTAGGTGGATCCGGTTGTGGGAACCGCTCTGTTCGAGATGTTCGGATCGAGTACCAGTGCCTCGTCGGGGAATCCTGGATCGCTAGGAGTCAGTGATCGAGATAGCGATCCGCTATACGAATCATGGACCATGTAGCGGTAGTTGAACTGATTGGTCAACACGAGCCAGGGAACCGTGACTACATTCGCGCCGAATCCAAAGTCGAATTGATCGCCGAATTGATAGCCGAAATTATTGCGGAACGTGTGCCGGTAACTGGCAGAGGCGAATTGGTTCAACCGATGGGGAATAATTTCATAGGTTTGATAGATCGATCCTTGAAGTCCGAGTTGACCGCGGCCAATTTGAGCGGTCGGTTCCATCGTTTCAGCGCCACCGATCCCCGCGGTCTTTTGATCATGATCCCCCGTGGGGAGATACACGCCGAAGCCCGTGACCACCATACTGCTCAACGTGGGCAACAAGTTGTACTTCGCATTAATGAACACGTCGCCGATGCCATTGTCGGAAAAGTTCGTGCGTTCACCGGCGCCACCATTGGCCTCTCCCAATCCATCGATGTGTTGATGCCTGAGTCGCTTATAGGGGATTGCGACTTCAATCCCGAACCGATCGGTGACGCCGTAATTCAAATCCAGTGTATACATTTGACTGATTGTTCGGAGTTCCCGATGATGGCCGAGAATCAGTTGCCGATTGTCGAGATCGACCGCGGGAATCACCCCGTCCGTGCCGTTCAGCAAGGTCCCTTGAGGCGTATAGTTATAAAAGGCGTTGACGGTGAGCAAACCTTTCGGCGACACCTGCTGTTGAGATCCGATCACGACAAAGCAGGTGACGGACCCGCACGATGCCTGTGCGGTCTGGGGCCCGGGCCACGAAAAGAAGACGAATGCAAGACTGAGAATGAATCCGAGGATGAACCGTTTCCTTGCCATGATACTGCTGGCCCTTTCTCTCTGGAAGAATCGTTGTTCCCCGCCTCTCCTACAACCCACTCAGTGGATCGTATGAGAAACGGAATGCGGCTCTGCCGTGAGCCGATGGGCAACGGAAATTATAGAGAGAAAGACGGAGGAGCGCGGCTGGAAGAAGTCTGGCATACCTCGATCGAGGGTTGCGCAGAATTGGGGGATGTAATGAATGCAAGAGGACTGAGTTCGATCTGAAACGGGACCACCGCTGTATCGAGTACCGTCCCGGCAGCACACATCCATGAGCAGAGCACGGTGCCATGTGTCGCAGCCTGATGATGGGCATGGTGCCCGGCATGCTCGACCATTTGGGCCTGAGCCAATCCGCCGACGGAAAGGACACAGAGCACCAAGAGGATCGAAACAAATTTGAGGACGGTGCGATTCATCTGCATTTGCATTCGACCAAGTATGTGTCTCGAATCCTAATGGACGTCCACTAGGCCTGTCAAGCCGGCCACCCAAGGGCCTTTGCATATTATAGGATTCAAAGAAGAGATGTTGTATACTGCCAAAATTACATTCGGAGATATCGGCGTTCGTTCCGGACGACAGCATCATGGTCACGCAACTACTCAACCAGATCTTTGGCAGCAAAAACGATCGTGAAATCAAGGCAGTCCGCCCGATTGTGGAGCGGATCAATAGCCTGGAACCCGGCCTGACTCCACTTTCCGATCACGCCCTCGCGGACAAGACCCAGGAATTCAAGAAGCGCCTGGAGGCAGGGGAAACCCTGGACGATATTCTGCCTGAGGCCTTCGCGGTCTGTCGTGAAATGTCCCGCCGCAAGCTGAACATGCGCCATTTCGATGTGCAGCTGATCGGCGGCGTGATTCTCCACAGAGGCCGCATCGCGGAAATGAAGACCGGCGAAGGGAAAACCCTGGTGGCCACGCTGCCGATCTATCTCAATGCGCTCGAAGGGAAAGGCGTCCACCTCGTCACCGTGAACGACTATCTCGCCAAGCGCGATGCGCAGTGGATGAGCGTGCTCTATCACGCACTGGGGCTTTCGGTAGGTATCATCCAGCATGATGCTTCCTTTTTCTTTGATCCGACCTATGAGGCATCCGACAAGCGGCTTCAGTCTCTCCGCCCCTGCACGAGGCCCGAAGCCTATCGTGCGGATATCACCTACGGGACAAACAACGAGTATGGGTTCGATTATCTCCGCGACAACCTGGTCGTCAACGATTTGGCCCAGTGTGTACAGCGCGAGCTGAACTTCGCCATCGTGGACGAAGTCGACAGTATCCTCATCGACGAGGCCCGCACACCGTTGATTATCTCCGGTCCGACGGATGAAACGACCGATCTCTACTACCGCATCAACGCCATTATTCCGCAGCTGAAACCGGAGCGCGACTACACGATCGAGGAAAAAACGAAGACCGCGTCGTTGACCGAAGACGGCAACGTCCGGATCGAGAAATTACTCGGCGTGGACAACTTGTATGACCCCAACCATATGGATCTCGTCCACCACGTCGTCAAGGCGCTCCAGGCTTATGCCCTCTATAAGCGGGATGTGGATTACGTCGTGAAAGAGGGCGAAGTCATCATCGTGGATGAATTCACCGGGCGGCTCATGCCGGGTCGTCGATGGAGCGACGGGCTGCACCAGGCCGTCGAAGCCAAAGAAGGTGTCAAGATTGCCAATGAGAATCAAACGTTGGCCTCGGTCACCTTCCAGAACTATTTCCGGATGTACAAGAAACTCAGCGGCATGACTGGCACGGCGGATACCGAAGCGGCCGAATTCGCCAAGATCTATAATCTCGACGTCAACGTGGTTCCGACCAATCGCAACATGATCCGGCAGGATTACGCGGACGTCGTCTACCGAACAGAAAAAGAGAAGTTCGCCGCGATCGTCGAGGACATCAAGGAATGCTACGAGCGCGGACAGCCCGTCTTAGTCGGCACGATTTCCATTGAAAAATCGGAGCGACTCGCAGGATTCTTGAGCCGGACCGGCGTGAAACACAACGTCCTCAACGCCAAACAGCATGAGCGAGAAGCCGAGATCATTGCCCAGGCCGGACGCAAGGGCGCCGTTACCATCGCCACGAACATGGCGGGCCGCGGCACAGATATTCTCCTGGGCGGCAATCCCGACTTTATGTTCAAGCAGATCCTCTACCGCGAAGAGAATCTGTCTGATGCACGCAAGCTGGAGATCTTTGAGGAAATTCAGGCCGACTGCGAGAAGAACAAGCAAGAAGTTCTCGCGGCGGGCGGACTTCACATTCTCGGGACCGAGCGCCACGAAAGCCGCCGGATCGACAACCAGCTTCGAGGCCGAGCCGGTCGCCAGGGCGATCCTGGTTCATCACGATTCTACCTGTCGTTGGAAGACGACTTGATGCGTATTTTCGCCTCCGAGCGGGTCTCCCAACTGATGCTCAAGCTCGGCATGGAAGAGGGTGTCCCGATCGAGCACGGCATGGTCACCCGGGCCATTGCTAACGCCCAGAAGAAGGTTGAGGCTCATCACTTCGACATCCGGAAACAGCTGCTGGAGTACGACGACGTCATGAACAAGCAGCGTGAGGTGATCTACCAACACCGACGCGCTGTCCTGGGCGGGACGAATCGAAAAGACGACCTTCGCGACATGATGGATACGCTCGTGGATTCCGCGCTGAACATCTATTGCCCAGCTGAGCAATACCCCGAAGAATGGGATATCAAAGGGCTGGCTGAAATCATGCATAGTCAGTTCGGTCTCGATACCATTCAAGATAAAGGCGACGGCAACTCGTCCATCCGCGACATGGGTCGCGACGCGTTGCTCGAAGACCTTCGCGCGCAGGTGCGCGACGCCTATGATCGGAGAGAGCAGGATCTGGGCTCGGACTTGATGCGCTTCCTAGAGAAGAACTTCATGCTCCAGGTCATCGACCACCACTGGAAGGACCATCTTCTCGGGATGGATCACCTGCGCGATGGGATTGGACTGCGCGGCTATGGGCAGAAAGATCCGCTCATTGAGTATAAGCGCGAAGGCTACGATCTCTTTGCCGGCATGATGGAACGAGTCAAGGCCGACGCGCTTGATCGGCTCTTTCATGTGCAGGCGGTCCGGAACGAGGCACAACCCACGGCGCCTCCCCCGCCGCCACCAGTCATCTCACGCCCCCTTCCCCCACTCATCCTCAATCGTGGAGAAGAGCCAGTCGCACCTCAGACTGTTCAGCGGAGCGACGAAAAGGTCGGCCGCAACGATCCATGCCCCTGCGGCAGCGGAAAAAAATACAAGAAGTGCCACGGAGTGTAGAGTAGGATCGCTGCGTCCACCTCTCTCCCACGCGTCAATGCGACCGTTCTACATTTCACAGATTCTTGCCGCCGAAACTTGTTCCGTAACATGCTACGCATGAACGGAACGTCGAACATCGGCACCACTCGCTTTCAGCGAGTCGCAACGAAAAGCTGAGGAACAATGTCAGCGTCGTGAGAGGGAAGTCGAAGCTAGGTCAAACTTGCAGACTCTGGCGGACTAGCTCAGCACAGTCGCGAGATAGGAACGTCGGCTTCTCATCGTGAAGTGTCGGAACGTCGGCAACAAAGGAGGGGAGGAAATGACAACATCCTGTGGAATACGGGACTCAGTAAGCTTGACTTCAATGACCAAGGGTCTTTCGCTTCAACACAATCTCTCTTTCGGTACGTTCACCGTATAGCCGGACGGGTTTGGGAACTCGGCCAGCGACAAGCTTTCTTCCTTATTTCACCTTGACTTAGCACGCCTTTGAGCGCTACGCTATATCTCATTTAGCCCATATTTTGGGAGGGTGAAGTGTCCCCCATCGGGTATGGGTGTCACTTTTTGTATATTGTCGATGGGAGTATGAGGAGTGGCTTGTGACAACCGGGCACCCTGAACTCGTCGCCGCCATCGCGTCCGAAATCACCTCTTCAGGTCCGATCCCCTTCGCCCGGTTTATGGAACTGGCGCTCTACCATCCCCAATTTGGCTATTACATGTGTCAACCGGACAGAGCGGACCATGAACGTATCGGCTGGTCCGGTGATTTCTATACCAGCTCCGATGTGTACCCGATTCTCGGTCATGCGCTTGCCGCGCAAGCCAGGCAAATGGACGAGTTAGTCGGATGTCCCACTCCCTTCACGATCGTCGAAATGGGCGCGGGCAAAGGCCTATTAGCCCGAGATTGTCTGTCGGCTATCCATGCCAAGCAGGATGACTTCGCATCGCGTGTTCGCTTTGTCTTGATTGAACGGAGCCCTGCCATGCGAGAGCTGCAGCGCCAGAACCTGGGTCCCTGGCTCAGCACACCGGGTCTTGTCACCTGGGTGGAAGGCCTTGATGGAATGGCCCCGCAGAGCGTGACCGGCCTGTTCTTCAGCAATGAACTGGTAGATGCCTTTCCGGTGCACCGGATTCAAGTCACGGCTGGACGAACCGAAGAACTCTATGTGGACTATCGAGACAGGCAGTTTGTGGAATGCCTGAAACCTCCGTCGACGAACCTGCTCGGTCAGTATCTAGAGAGACTCCAGGCCACCTGGTCGGAGGGCTATCGAACCGAGGTGAATCTCCAAGCGATGGACTGGATGGAACAGGTCGCGCAGCGGATCGATCGTGGATTTGTGGTGACCATCGATTATGGCCATACGGCACAAGATCTCTATGGGCCTGAGCGGA
>DATNCR010000230.1:0-15129 GCA_035607135.1 Nitrospiraceae bacterium | reverse complement strand
AAAGAGAAGCTTGATGGCCTGTTCAAGAAACTGGAGCATCCGGTGCTGAACGATATTCAGTTCGACCGGACCGGATGGACCGGCCTGGAGCACTATCCCTCACTCATTGCCGATCTCTATGAAGGGGAACCGATTGTCCTGGCCGTGAAAGCGGCGTCCCTCCCGGACCAAGCCAGGCTCCGAGGACAGATCGGCACTCAGCCATGGTCGCTGCCCCTGTCGATGAAGCACGCCACGGCTCGTGGTGGGCTCTCCGTCTATTGGGCAAGGCAAAAGATCTCTGCCTTGATGGACGAGGCCTTCACAGGCACTGCTGAAGAGACCGTTCGCAAGGGAGTACTCGACGTCGCCTTGGCTCACCATCTTGTCAGTCAGTACACCAGTTTGGTCGCCGTCGACGTCACCCCGGCCAGGCCAACCGGAAAGTCCGAGCCAGGACGGACACAAAGCACGCAATCAGTGGAAAACCAGGAAAGCGCCTCAATGGCCGGACTTCCAAAAACCGGAACGAGCGGGTCGGTCCAATTGCTGCTCGGGCTGTTGCTTATCGTCACAGCCGCGATACTCTGGCGAGTGCAACGAGCGGCTGCGTGAAGGGGCAACGGATCAAGACCAGAGTCGTGACCCTCCTGGCTTATTCCTTGGTCTTGATCGGCCTATGGCAGGCTGGTAGCGGCGCCTGGATCTTTGTGAAGGCCCAACTGGCCCAAGTCCTGTTACAACGGGCTTGGGCCAGCACGTTGGCAGGACAACAAGAGGTGAAACCGTGGCCTTGGGCCGACACCTGGCCGATCGCTCGATTGGTTGTGCCCCGTCTGGGCATCGATCAGATCGTCTTAGAAGGCGCCTATGGCAGAACCTTAGCATTTGGACCAGCGCACGTGGAGTCACGGTCCGATGCTCGTGAAGGAATGGTGATCCTTACCGGCCATCGTGATACCCACTTCGCGTTTCTGGAACATGTTCAGACCGGTGAGCGATTCGATCTGCAATCGTCGAACGGCCACATCCGTTCTTATCGAGTCGGCGATCACCGGATCGTCGACAGCAGATCAGGCAGGATCCCGCTTGCCCGGGAACACCAGGCCCTGGTTCTGGTGACCTGTTATCCCTTTCACACAGCGATTCCAGGTGGTCCGTTGCGCTTGGTCGTCACCGCAGAGGCAGAAGATAGTGAAATGGAGACGAAGGTAAGAACGGTCGGGACTAGCGGTGGATAACCTTCGACGCCGGCTTCCACTTCCACGGCGCTACGGGATTGGGATCCGACCACAGGCCCTTGCGTTCGGCTTTGGCAAGCTGCTCCATGTCCTCAAGGCTCTGGTCCTGACCTTTCTCGGGTCGTGCCCATGCCAGCCCTTCTTTGAGCAGTTCATGCCCCACATTGCGTCCGTCCTGAAGCAGAATTTCTGCCGTGCCCAGGCCGTTCCGGCCCCGCTTGAGAGCCCTGACCATAACGTCGCGGCTCCCGACATAGGCTGCGATCGCATGCTTGGCTTGTTTCCCGTACGCCTGCTTGAGTTCGGGACAGTCGATATCTTTGATATAGATCGTTTCATTTCGGCCATCGTGACGGATCGTCAAGCGATCTCCTTCATGAACCGTGACGACTCTCGCGAGAAAATCCGCCCATGAAAGCGCCGGACAGGCGGCCACCAAGGCGAGTACAAGGCCGGTCATGACGTAACGTTTCACCATGGTCCGTATGCTAGCGCCTCTCGCCTATCCTGCCAACTCTTTCTCGATTTTTGACCACGAGGCACTCCGCAGAGGCTGAAGAGTCTCACAGGCTGCGGAAAATCTATTCTCATTCTTTTCGCCCATACCGTATTTGATCGAGCAAGTCTTCCTATGTTAGTATTGGACCGTTTCAGTGATTGAGATGTGAATACCTGCCTGGTGAAAGCTGCGCGATGAATGAACCGGCCTCTTGAATTCGCAACGACGAAGGGCGGAGCCTTCATCAGACCATGTTGGGAGACAGGACGCGGACGCGCATCACGGCGCGGGCGTTGAGGTACAGAGTTGCTGCGGATAGAATGTATTCACCGGATCTTATTTAGGAGGAGACGAGGATGATTACCAGAAGGTTTGCAAGTCATGCAGGGGCCGCTTTGCTCGCCGCCGTGTTGGGCGTGACCCAGGCGTCGGCAGAAGCGACGCCTCCTCATCAGCACACAGCCGTTATGAATCCTGACACGGAGGCGGCGGCAACCGTAATCCATCGGCCTGCAGGTCCAGTATTGCAGGACAAGATGGCGCGGGCGATCGAGCAGATTGAGCGGCAAGTGCAGAGCAAAGGCCCCTTCCAGGGAGCCGGCTCGCATGCAATGCAGCAAGGCGTCTTGCTGGTGGCGGAGGACCAGGACAAGGTGAAGGTGGGTCAGGGGTCCCGCTGTCCGGCCAGCGCACCAGTTCGCACATTCGATATTTCCGCGATCAACGTCGAAATTACCGTGAACCGCTTCGGAGATTTCTACCCCGGATACATGTATGCCCTCACAGAAAATGTGCCGGGCATCCGGGCCGAGGAAGAGAAGAATAAGACGGCGCGTGAAAGCGACGACGTCACCTTTTCGGCCGGTGCAGTGTCCAACGGTCTCCAGGGTGATTTGATTCAACCGCTCGTCATTCGGGCGAACCAGGGCGATTGCATGCGGGTCACACTGCGCAACCAGATTGCCGACGAGCCGACTAACATGATTATCAATGGCTCCCAGATGCTCGTGCGCAGCACGGGCAAGCCGGCCAACAGCAACAATCCTGAAGCCCTTGTGGCGACGGGACAGGCCGGGGAGTTTGAGTGGTACATTCAGCCGGATTTGCAGGAAGGCGGTCATGCCTTCCACAGCCATACGACGCGCGAGCAGTATTCGCTCGGGATGCTCGGGTCACTCGTCGTGGAGCCCCGCGGCGCCCGCCACCTGAGCCCGTTTACCGGCGAAGAGATGACCAGCGGCTGGGAGGCCATCATCGACCTGGCCAAGGGATCGGACTTCCGGGAATTCGTGATTTTCTATCATGAGGCCGGCGACGAAACCTTCCGTTTGTTGAGCCGCACCGGCGACATGCTGCCTCAGCGTGACCCCCATACCGATACGTATCGGCCAGCCGCGCGCTTGCTTAACTATCGGAGTGAACCGCATGGGACCAGACTTGAACAGCAGGCGCATTTAATCGGATTCTCCGACGAGTCCCAGGGCTATGGATCCTATACGTTCGGCGACCCTGCCACGACGGTTCCGCGATCCTATCTGGGCGATCCCGCCAAGTTCCGGATGGTCGGTGGTTCCGAAATCGTGCATTCACACCATCTGCATGGGGGATCGATCCGTTGGGCCAGACAGCCCGGTACCAGCCAGCTCGATCCGACCCTGAGCAAGAACGGGCCGGTCAAATTCCCGGCGATCCGCGATGTGTCGGACCGGCTGGACGTCCAATCCATCGGGCCTTCCGAGATCTTCGATGAAGTCATCGAGGGTGGCTCAGGCGGTCTCCAGGCCCTCGCGGGAGAATTCGTCTTCCACTGCCACATTCCTCAGCACTATGTGACCGGCATGTGGGGTTTCTGGCGCGTCTACAACACGCTCCAGACACCTGGTTTCCAGACGGACGTCATGAAGCCACTGGTCGAATTGCCGGACCGGAAGGGCAAGATCAAGCCGGCCGTGTCCTCCGACAAACTTGTTGGCACGACGGTAGATTGGTACGGCGGAAAGAAGTGGGAGATCACGAAAGATAAGACCGATTGGAAAGCCAGCCCAGTGAAGGTCTCCATCAAGGACTGGGTGGAATATATGTTGCCCCCGCAAGGTCTTCCTGGAAAGACCGAAGACCAGGTTAAGCAGGCAGCAGCGCATGACGCGACAGTGGTGAACTGGAAGTGGGAGGGAACTCTGGCCCTGAACGAGCCGGAGACGCCGCACAAGTGGGCCGATTACGAGTCCCCCACACCGATGAAGCGACCGCCGATCACGTTCGATCCACAGACCGGCAAGCTGGCATTCCCCTGGTTGCGACCGCATCTGGGCAAGCGTCCGCCATTTGCGCCGAACCACGGCGGAGCTCCCTGGCTGGAACCCTTCCATGTCCGTGAGGATGGAACCAGAAGCACCGAGCCGGCAAAGCCTGGCGAACAGGGGCCCTGGAGCCTTTGTCCATCAGATTCACCACGCAAGTACTTCAATATTAACGCGATCACGTTACCGATCACGTTGAAGACGGCGACCGCCAAAACGCCCGCCATCGTGGATCCAAACGGCATGATCTTCGTCCTCCATGAGGAGGAAGAGGAAGTTCGGAAGACGCCGGCCAAGCAAGTGCCGCTGGTGATCCGCGGGAACGTGTACGACTGCGTGGATGTGATTTACAAGAACGAGATTCCCGACGATGAGCGGACAGGCTGGGCCAACAAGGTCAACCTCCATCCGCACTTCTTCCAGTTCGACACCAGTGCATCGGATGGCCCCACGATCGGGTTCTCCTATGACATGTCCCTGCGGGCCTTCACGATGCTGAAGGATCCTCAACCGACCAAGGGTATGCCGCTGCCAGGCAACACCGTGCTGACTGCCGATGTGAAGGCGGGTGCGAGCAGCATCACTCTGGCGGATGTCTCGAAGTTTCATGTGAACATCGAATTGGGCGTCGCCATGGACGATCCCAAGTTTTTCGAGGTCGCACGCATCAAGAGCTTTAATGGCAAGACCGTGACCTTTGATAGGCCATTGAAGCACAGCCATAAGAAGGGCGACATTGCCAGCGTGGAGTTCATCCGCGAGCGTTGGTATGTGGATGCCGACTTCGGGACGGTCTACTGGCACGACCACGTGTTCGGTACCGATACCTGGGGACACGGGTTGTTCTCGGCCTTCATCACCGAGCCGCCGCGCTCCACCTATCATGATCCGGTGACCGGCAAAGAGATTCGGAGCGGCCCTGTTGCCGACATCCATACGTTGGAGCCGGTGTCCGCGCACATCCGCGGGAGCTTCCGTGAAGTCATGATGCACATCATGGACAGCAACGCCCGTTCGGCGGAGCTGATTACCACGGATAATCCACAAGCCAAGTTAGATCCGGTGAGCGTGGATGGTCCTCCATCACACAAGTTCCCAGATCGCATTAATAAGTCCTCGCTGTCGTTCTTGAACGGCGGCGAAGCCACGACCGGGAGTGGCTACAGCATGCGGGTTGAGCCGTGGAGTGTGCGGTTGATCAACGATCCGGATCCATCCAAAGTGTTCGTCTCCGGCATCCATGGGGATCCGGGAACACCGCTGCTACGGGCCTACCTCGGGGATCCGATCATGGTCCGGGCATTGGTGGGTTCAGCAAACGAAGTTCATACCTGGCACGTGACGGGACACTGGTTCCCGTTGGAGCGATATGGCGTGACAGCGATGCCGCGCAGCACGATTCACCTGGCAATCGGTGAACGTTACGATCCGGCCATTCCAGCGGCAGGCGGCCCGCAAAAAATGGCGGGGGACTACCTCTACCACAGCGGCCGGGCCTCGCACTTCGCCGAAGGGAGTTGGGGCATCATCCGGGTTCACGACGAGTTGCAGCCGACCCTGAAGCCCCTGCCCAGCCGCGAGCAGATTGAGAAATCGGCTGCCGCGGTTTGTCCGGCAGAGGCGCCGGTGAAATCCTTCAACGTCCTGGCCGTCGATCAGACACTTCGTTACAACGACGGGGCGCCGGGTGTGATGGAAGTGGACATGGAACGCAAGATGGTGTTGGAGAACACCGAGGGTAAGATGTACGTCCTGGAAGGCGATCTCACCCGGGTGAAGGCCGGCGAGCTTAAGCCCAGCCCACTCACGCTCCACGTCAACGTGGGCGATTGCGTCAAGATCAACCTCAAGAACCAGATGGCCAAAGAACGGGCCGGTTTCCACGTGGACATGATGGCCTTCGATCCGAAGGATTCGTTTGGCGCCAACGTCGGCAACAATCCGGGAGACCAAACGGTGGCACCGGGCCAGAGCCGCACGTTCACATACTACGCGCATCCCCAGTACGGCGAATTGGCTGCCATGATCCAGGATTGGGGCAACGTGGTGAAGAATCCACGGGATGGCCTGTTTGGATCCATCATCATCGGTCCGAAGGGCTCGACCTATCGGGATCCGGTCTCTGGCGCCGACTTGACGATGCGAAGCAGCTGGCGCGCTGACGTCATCGTGAATCGGGCGCTCCCGGGCAACGAGAACCGGAAAAACTACCGGTCGTTCTCGCTCATGTTCCAGGATGAAGACAATATCCTGGGCGTCAGCTTTATGCCCTATCTCCAGCAAAATGCCGGTATCAGTGCCGTGAACTATCGGGCCGAACCGACAGCCTATCGGCTGGACAAGGGCTGTGAAGCGGCCACGGTGTTCAGTTGTACAAAGACCGGCGACCTTCCGGCAACGCCGGTGCTGGCAGCCCACGTGGGCGATCCCGTGGCTGTCCATGTCCTGGGTGTGTTCAGTGAACAGGTTCAAGTCTTTACCCTGGACGGCCATGAGTGGCCGCACGAGCCCTACATGGTCGGTGCGGATCAGGTCAGTACCATGGAGTTCGGGGGTTCCGAGGTCATCAACGCCTATCTGAACGGCGGAGCAGGTGGACCGAATCGCATGGTTGGAGACTATCTCTGGAAAAACCAGCGTCCGGCCTACATGCATGCAGGCCAGTGGGGCCTCTTCAAGGTCCTCCCGGTCGGCGATAAGCAGATCCTGCCGCTCATGCCTCAGGGTGCTGACACACGTACAGCAGAGGACATATCGGACAGCCCTGTGATACGCACCTCCGTTGGTCTGGACGAGGAGCCTCGGTAAATATGTGAGGGTCGGTCCATGACTCAGACATAGCAGCTTGAGTGGGGGAGCGAGGGTGGCTCCCCCACTCTGCTTTGTGTGACATTCGCAGGGAGGACAGCACCAATGATCAAGAAAAGAACAGGTCTCTTCCATCTCGTAGTCAGCTTGGCGGTTTCCCTACTATGGGTCGGACCGGGTACCGCCTACGAAGTGGCGCCGGTACCGAATGGGGGCACAGTGGCAGGGACAGTCACGTTTACAGGTGAGGTTCCGCCTGCGAAGAGCTTCGAGTTGCGTCGGGCTCCGGATCCCACCTTCTGCGGGGCACTCTCCGATGGCTTGGGCGATCGTCTCCTGCGCGAGGTCGTGGTTGGCCAGGCAGGCCGGCTCCAGGATGTTGTGGTCATGATTGAGGGAGTTCGGGCGGGCAAACCCTTTGTCTTTGAAGAGACCAAACTTGAAACCAACATCTGCCAGTTTGTGCCGTTCGTATCGGTCGTACGCGATCATCATCAGATAGCCGTGACGAACTTGGATCCGGTGTCCCATGATCTTCAGGTCTACGAGAGGGACAATGAGCATGTCTTCATCATGTTTCATCGCCCGGCGTTGACGAAGACGGGAACATCCGACGTGGTCAAATTTACCGGTGTGCGGCGAGAGATCACGATGCAATGCGGCATGCATCCCTTTATGCAGGGCCATGGCATCGCGGTCGACAATCCCTATTATGCCTTGACCGGACTGGATGGCACGTTCACGATCAAGAACCTTCCGGCCGGGGTCTATCGGGTGAAGGCCTGGCATCCAATCCTAGGCACACAGGAGCAACAGATTGCCGTAGAGGCGGGCGGCACGGCTTCTCCAGGATTCACCTTCCATGCACGGTAGGACCCTGAGGACGGGGTGGCGTCTCGCCGCCGCAGCATGCCTGTTCTTCGCTGTGACAGAGAGTGGCGCAGAATCTTCGGATATCCCATCGATCAGTCGTGTCGAAGTCGTCGTCGCGGCCCAATACAAAAGCGAACTGGAATCGCTCAAACAGGAATTTGTCGAGGCTGGACTCGTCAATGTCCACGTGCAATTTGCACGAAGAGGAAACCCGCCGACGAATATCGGGTTGGGATCCCAGGTCCCGGCCGACAAGGCTCGTGAAGCCATCAGGCTGGCGCTGAAATATAATCGTGCGGTCTCAATTCTCCTCCCCGAGCATCTGTTTCCTCCCCGGTTCGTGACAATCGCCTCATCAAATTTTGATGACACCGTCGAGTATCCCATTCAGAGCGAAGACCTCACGCATCTGCTCGATACCTCGTTGACGACCGAGCAGTTTCACAATTTGTATCGGCAACTGACGTCGGTTCCGCAGAAGCCCACCGGCCGCTATTAGCCGGAGGCTGAACAGATCCCCAACGGTCATCTCATCTCGTTCCAAGGGCGCGTGACACGAAGGACAGATGCGGAGCTGCGGCCCTCCTGTACCTCGACCGGCTTGGTGCGATAAGATCCTGCATCGACCGTAGAGACCGTTCACGATCTTTCCTGCCGCTCCAGATGAAGTAACCGGTATCACCAGAGAAAGGGCTGAACATTGTGATCACTCTCATGCGTATGACCTGTGCACTCTTACTCGGATTACTACTCCCCGTACAGAGTGTGATCGGCGCGACGGTGAAAGACATTCAGGCGCAAGGCACCGCCATGATGAAGGACGCGGAGGACATGGTGGCGCATGGAGGAATGGGAGATACGAAGGCGATCGTCCATCACTGTGGTGAAGTCGCCCAGCATGCAGAAGCGATTCTCAAAGCCCTCCCTCCGGCCGACTCTCACGGCAAAGAGGCTCTGCCTCATTTGCAGGAAGCGATCAAGCAGTGCAAACGGGTTGCGGAAATCGGAGACAAAGTCGATCCAGGGGTGAGCTTGAATCCGGCGATCAAAGCCCGTGCGGCAGCCAGGGAAGCTGTGAAACACTTGGCGGCCCTCAGAGAGAACGGCGCATAACAGGCTGCTCACGTCTTATCGAGCTGGCGTCAGCGGCTGGTCTCCTTGGGGTTGGACAAACGGGCTGACCGCGTTCTGATCGCGCCCCGGTTGATAGGACTCCAGGAGTTTGGTCACAAGCGGCATCACCGTTCCGTTACTGGAAACCGGGATTTTTATCCGGACCCCCCTGCCTTCATTCCGTCCCAAGGACATAATGTGGATTTCCCGCATCTCGATGTTCGTGTCACTGCGATAGGTGAAGGTGAGTTGCTTGGCATCGAATCCCCCGAGTGTCGTGGGGTAGTCCTTCTCCCAAATTATTTTGATGTGCTTCTTCTCGTACAGTCCAGTGATGATGCGCCGGTGAGCCATGACGAATTCATCGAGGGTTTGGCGGCCATCCTGACTGCTTCCTCCGATGACGTTCATGAAACCGGAAAGGGTCACCTGACCACCCTCTTCTATAGGGAGAGAGAGCGTAATCCCGGTCCCATCCGGCATGGGGCTGCCGGGACGCCAGTCCGAGGGATACTGCGCCGAGAAACCATACCGGCTATTCGTGTAGCTCTTCCAGCTGCCTGTATCGGCTGCTTCTGCGGCAGGCCCGAGGAACCCCAGGCATCCCAGCCCATAGCTCATTACCAAGACGATTGAATACCAACGAATCCATCCCATCTCCATCCTTTCCTGTTTCCGGCGTACGTATAGATGGAACTATACTGGAACGGCTCGGCTGATTGAAATATAGGCCTGGGGTGAAAAGAATCCGGGGGCCTTGTTGATTTTGAAAGAATGGACTACCTTTCATAAACAGCTACCGCCCGGTGAGTTGCATGCGACCGAGCGCGTGCTGGACATTCGCAATCCGCTCGATGGACCGGTCTTTGAGTCACTCCAAGACGCGACGCAGTGGTGCAGGTCTATGAGAACCGAAGATCGGCAGGACGGTGTTCTTAATCAGCACGGCAAGTGCCGTTCATGAAGGACAACTCACACAATTGATGAATTGGATACATTCGTGGAGCGGTCTACTCTTTGGCTGGCTCTTATTCGCCGTCTTTCTTACCGGGACGCTGACCGTCTTTGACAATGAAATCACCTATTGGATGCAACCGGAGTTACTCGAGGTTTCATCAGATGCACGTGATGTTAACGAAACCTGGCCGCCTGTCTTGGAGTTCGCCGCCCAGGTTGATTACTGGGAAGCAGATGGTCCTACCGACCGCCCACCACTCCTGATGGTCAAATTGCAAAAGAATCGGACCTTCTCAGGCCAAGCGACCGACCCTGCTACCGGTAAGCTTGTCACATTCAGAGATACTGAGGGCGGCGACTTCTTTTATCACTTTCACCATGGATTGCTCTTAGGTGTCCCAGGAGCATGGATCGTGGGCACCGCTGGGATGGTCATGCTCGTCACGTTAGTCAGCGGCCTCGGTATTCATCGCTGGAATATTAAGGATATGTTCGTGGTCCGAACCTGGTCCCTCCCTCAACGTGCCTGGTTTGATGCTCACAATCTCACCGGTATCCTCGCGCTCCCGTTTCATCTGATGATCACCTTTACCGGCCTGATGATTTTTTGGTCGATTTATATGCCGAAGGAGGTCCAATTCCTGTACGGCGGAGATTTCACCCTCTCACTGCTGTCCGATCTGCACTTCGCCCAATTCGGAGGCACGGCCCTGCGCTGGTTCTATTTCCTCATGGGGTTGGCCGCCACTGCCATGATTGCCACGGGCCTAGTTTTGTGGACCAACAAGCGGAGAAAATACCATGCTGAACGTTCAGGTGTGACACGCTTTCGTTTCGTAGAAGCCCTCAATGTGGCCACGGTGGCTGGATTGCTGGTGGCCATTGCTGCATTCTTTTGGGCCAATCGTGTGTTGCCGTTGGCCCTCATTGATCGGTCGCAATGGGAGATGCGATGTTTCTTTGTCATCTGGTGCTGCTGTCTTGCACATAGCCTTCTGCGAGGGGGATCCATCTTCGCCTGGAAGGATCAACTGTACGCAGCCGCCTTCTTATTGGGATTACTGCCCTTGCTGAACGGGCTGATGACCAACAGTCATCTGTTGATGACCCTGCCGAAAGGCCAATGGGCGCTCGTGGGGTTCGATCTCACAGCATTGACTGCCGGGTTGCTGCTGGGCTGGACAGCCCGACGCGTCGGAAAAGTCGCGCGAGACATATCCAAATCTAGCCGCACTGAAAAACCATGAGCACCCGGACACTCCCGTGATCTACTGATCAGCCCACCCAATCATTTCAATTCTCGAAACATCATGACCGTCCGCATTCATGGATCTATCGAAATATGTCGGCGCCGTTCTTAATGCACAGTCCTTAGGTCACGAATACTGTTGAGCAGCCCCTTTATTCCACTGTTTCATACGCCCTTGTGTTAGCGTTAAAGACGAAGGGGTGGATCTCAACATTCTGTGTGCCGCCTCGGCCGAGGGTCTCGTCCGACAAGGGAGAAGCTAAGGGAATCGGATGCTCATAGCCCTACTGTTGATTATTGCCGGTATTGTCATTTTCGGTCCACAACTCTGGACCAGGCGGGTGTTCGCCCAATATCGTGTGCCCCGTCCTGACTATCCGGGAACGGGAGGCGAGCTCGCTCGACACCTACTCGATCGGCTCGACATGAAGCACATCACGGTGGAGACGACCGAGCAGGGCGACCATTACGATCCCGAGGCCAAAACTGTCCGCCTGACCCCTGACAACTTCAACGGGAAATCCCTCACAGCTATCACGGTTGCCGCCCACGAAGTCGGGCATGCGATTCAAGACCATACGGGCTATCAGCCGCTCGCGGAGCGCACAAGGCTTGTGCGTTTCGCGCAGGGGGCGGAAAAGCTCGGGGCGGTGGTCATGATAGGCATTCCGATCGCAACAGCGTTGACTCGAACCCCTGCGGCAGGCGTACTCGTCCTCGTTGCCGGGATGGCGACGATGGGGATCTCTACCCTTGTGCACCTCCTCACACTTCCAGTCGAGTGGGACGCCAGCTTCAGGCGTGCCCTTCCGGTCCTCCAGCACGGTAATTACCTGTCGCCTGACGACATGCAGGGGGCCCGCCGCATCCTCATCGCCGCCGCGCTGACATACGTGGCTGCCTCTCTCGCGAGTCTGCTCAACCTCTGGCGGTGGATCGCCTTCCTTCGCCGATAGGGACGCCACTGACGGACTTCCTTGCCCCATTCACAGGTATCGTGGGGTACACACAGGTGGCGAATGGAGACTGTAGGTCGCACAATCCGCCACATCCACCTACTTTCGATATCGCCAACACCAGCCGTCTTTGATCAAACCCCTGTCTTTTCACTGAAGACCATGACCGCCCCTTGTAAGCAGACGCAGGCCCATAAGATGATGCAGGCGGTCACGCGGAACCATGACGGACGATCTGGGATGAAGACGACCTGGCTTTAACCTAGATGGAGTGCTTCAGCTCGGCGACGCACCTCTTGGGCCTTTTGCGATTGTCCGAGGTTGTCGTAGAGCGAGGCGATATTCGCATGTAAATGCGACACGAGTTGTCCCATCTGTGCTTCATGCGCGATGACATTCGCTTCGAGCGCCGCTTTCTTTCCTTCACTCCAACGGTAGCGTTCTTCAAGCCGCTGTACAAGCTGGATCCAGCCTTTGACCTTCTCGGAATCCAAATCCGGCATGGTCGGCAACGCTTCACCGCGATCGAGAGATTTTTCAGTTTGATTCATCCACTTGATGAAGATGAGAAAATCACCAAGTGTAATCTGAAGTGCTGATGAGGCACCTTCTTCCTCTACGATAACCATTTCTTCCATAACAACTCCTTGTGCCGCAAATTGTTGAAGAGCGTGTGTGGCAGACGAACGAAATACGTCTACCAAATTGCCACTGAGATTGTCTGTATCCGCCTTTGAAACAGGAACAACATATTAAGATGAACGCGAGCCATCGACGGAGGAACGGTCCGAGCATCAAGGGTTGACCCTGCCGTCCCGCCTATATAACGCCAGCTCCTGATGTGTTTCGAACACTGGGGACGGGAGGATCGGAACCGACTGATAGCATGTAGCCGAACCGACTCGGGCAGCTGAGCATCAGCGTGCCTTTCCGGCTGAGCCGATCGACCGCCGCGAACACCTGTGCCCACGAATAGGCCGGCACCCTCTGAAGCAAATCATCGAGGGTGCATGACACCAGACTGGTCACTCCGTGGCAAATGACGGAGTCAATGCTGGGGATACATGTCTGTGCCATCGCATCCACCTCCTTGGAGGGAATGGAGACTGGCGATTCCCCCGTCCTGTCGCCTCAATAAGTTTTTAAGGAGAGTGCCATCGTCACTATGAGATGTGTTCCATGCTCGTCTATGGGGGGTTATAGTCGAGTTGCGGCCGAAGCCCTATCGATCCAACTAGGATTCTCTTGTCGAATTGATACCGCCAGCACTGTCATGGATTGTACGACTGGCGAAGGAGGGTGCTGCTTTGGAGTGCTGAGCGTTCAGCGAGAAACCTGGAGGGGGCATGGGGACGACGATAACGGGCTGCGCGAGGTGGTCGTGCGCTCGCCCGCCGTGCGTTGGACCACTTGCGGCGAATCGCACCGTTGGGTGTGCGGACGAAAGCGATGAACCGGATGACCAGAGACGAACAGATCGCCTTCGCGGTGTCGGACATGGCGAGGATGCGCGGACATGCAGGTCATGAGTAGAGCTTTTACCTTCTCAAGATGTTCTTTACTGAAGACCTCCTCTCCTTACGCTTACCAACCAATGGCACCGAGGATAGTTTCATGATCAAAACAAAGGCCCGATTCCTTTCGGATTCGAGCCTTCTGCCTCAGACTTCGTGATGCTTCCACTGCTCGTTTGCAATGTTTCCATCGCGCGTATGCAGTTTTTCCACCACGTGTTTCTGACGCAACTTCATAATACGTCAACTCAGGAACGATCCCCACAAGGAAAAACCCCAGTCCGTTTTCCACCATTCATCGGGGGAGGGGAACTCCGATAGTTACCCAACTGGGGACCTTCCTAGTCTCGCACATATGGACTGTGTGAGAGCCTGAGTCATGGAAACACCCGTCATACGAGAAGAAGTTCAAGCGTATCTGCAGGCCTGCCTGGCCTTTGCGGAATTTTCTCGATATAACGACTTGACGACCGGTGAGCGCGAGGCCGTCGGAAACCTTTCTCAAGCGCTAGGATTGAATCTCCATCGCACGCCGTCTCCAGATGATCCACCCTTGGCTGCAACGCTTTCCAACCTTCCACCGATAGACTGAAGCCTCATCCTGACTGGCTCAGCAGGTTTGCCCCCCGGAGCCGCTGCATGCGTCTGTTCATCCTGCTCGCTCGGCGTTCGCCGAATTCATGGATGCCTAGGGCAATCCCGTCATTCCCGCCAAAAGCTACCGCCGCTAGATGAACGGGCGTGCTATCGGCTCACTGCGGGGCAACATTTAGGGCTTTTCCTAGGCGCATTCTCTCCTTGTATTAGTAGGATAAAGTGGGTGCGTTATCGGAATGACGACATCGGGAGAGGGCAATGGCGAAAGTCCTGGTGATTGACGATGAGCACAACTTCCGAACGATTCTTGAGATGGTACTTCGTTCACATGGATATGAGGTGCTACTTGCTGACAGTGGCACGACGGGCCTATCCATTTATCAACGAGAACACCCCGCTGTCGTGGTGCTTGATCTGAAAATGCCGGGGATGGATGGAATCGCGGTCTTCCAAGAGATGCGCCGCGAGAATCCTAAACAGCCGGTGATCGTTTTGAGTGGAGACAGTTCCCCGGAGACGGAGCGGGAGGTCCGTGCTCTCGGGGTCAGCGAGTTTATCGTCAAGGGCCGCTCGGTGCATGTACTGACAGACACGCTCAAGCGCTTGCTCGCATCCCTCAGTCATGCAGCATAACGTCTCACCCCATAACATCCCTGGCTCAGTCTGCATGGCTACCATGTGATGTTCACTGAGAGTGGCCGAAAAGGCCTGGAACTCTTTCGCTCCACATGCCCTGATTCCGTCGTGCTGGATCTGAGAATTCCCGACATGAAGGTGCCCAGCATCCTGCGACAAGTCCGCAATCTCCACCCCACTATGGGAGCCGTCAATTTCCCGTCACAAGTAATTGGGATGGCACCTTGACCAAGAAGGCATCGAGCCGATTCCCTCCGAGGTTGCTCGTCCAAATGAAATACTTGCCGCTGATATCCAGGTTGCCCTTCGGGGTCTTGGCATAATCGGTTCCCCCGCCGGGCGCATCCAGGTTCGTCATGATCGGGGCCACGACCAGTTGATCATGGCTCGTGTCGAGTCGAAAGCAG
>DATNCR010000229.1:0-8614 GCA_035607135.1 Nitrospiraceae bacterium | reverse complement strand
CCCAGACCCGTGCCGCGTCTCGCCTTTTTCGTCGTGAAAAATGGCTGAAAAATCTGGGCCATCTGTTCGGCGTCGATTCCGTGGCCCGTATCGGCGAATTCCACCTTGACCGATGTTCGATGGTGCGGCTGTTCCGGCTCGTCTTGGGGAGAGGTCCGCACGGTCAGGGTTCCACCAGCCGGCATCGCATCCAACGCATTTTCAATCAAATTGTTACACACCTCCTGGAGCTGCTGGACATCGGCATCGACTTTCTCGACTTCGCGGCTCCATTCGGCGACCAGTGCAATCTTCCGGCGCTCGAATTCCGGCCCGAAGAGCGCAAGACATTCGGCGACGCATGCGTTCAGATCGAGCGGAGATCGAATCGGCTCCGGTCTCCTGGCATACATCAACATGTCTTGAATAATTTTCGAAGTTCGTTCGATCTGAGCCTCCACCGTTTCTAACCGTTGTCGAGACTCCGCGCTCAGCGTCGGATCTTCGGCCAGAAGTTGGATATGACCGGAGAGAGCGGTCAAGGGAGTGCCGATCTTGTGCGCCACGGTTGCCGCCATATGCCCAATCGCCGAGAGCCGTTGAGCGCGTGCCGCATCGCGCTGTGCCGCCGAGAGCAGTTCATTCGTATGGGCCAGCGTTCGATTTTTTTGCAGCACCTCGGCGGTTGCCTCGCTGACTTTTACCTGCAGGCTTTCATTCATCGCCTGGAGGGATTTGGTCAGTTGGGCATTGTCGTGAGTTGTTTCAAGAATCGTCTTCACCATGTCGTTGAATGTGCCGGCAAGTTCTCCGAGTTCATCCTGTTCTTCAACCGGTATGGCCGAAGTCATGGTTCCCTTGGAAACCGATTCGACGGCCGTAAGGAGTCGTTTCACGGGACGATGCACCTTGAAGTAGAGAAACAGATTGATGGCGATCACAATTGCCCCCCCCGTCAGCAATCGTCTCGTTCGGGAGGCTTGCTGCAATGATTCCAGCGCTTCGTCCATTTGCAAGGTGGAGAATTCGGCATAGGTTGCGCCGACGACGGCATGCCGTAAGACGATCGGTGCGGCCAAAAAGACGCGATGAGTGTTCGGCCGATCTGCATAATCGATCAGGGGCTGCTCCTCTTCGCGCACGCGCTGAACGAGGTCGGGAGCTTTCTCTTGAAGCGGCAACTCCGTTGGGCCCGCGCTCGCGATCGGTACAGGATTCTTACCGGATCCGGCTGGGAACTCGTACAACACGATGTTGAGAAGGTCGGGTAGGGTGAGCAAGATCTTCTCCAGCTCTTTCGTTCGCGCTTCTCGATTCGACAGCTGGGCAAGACTGGTGACGTTTTGGTCGACGGATCGCCCGACGGCCAGCGCTGCGCCTCGGACGTTGTCTTCCACCGTGTGCCGGATTGAGCGGGCCTCGAGCCATTCAGTCGTGACCGCGGAGACGCCGACAATAAAGATGATGATCAGGGTTATCTTGACTTGAAGGCTCAGCCGGTGCCAGCGGTTTAGCATAGGCTCATGGTAGTCCCTCACATTTCCTTGTTCAATCGGAATTCGAGACAAGATGTCTGCCCAGGAATAAGTTGTCTCTCATCTTGGAGAGAAATCCCCTTACCGCTCACGTCTCCTCGACGCTCAATGAGATAAAACTTCGAATCTTCCGCGGTCTTGCGCGAGTCGGCGGTACAGCCGGTACAAGATTAATTCTAGGCATCGGGTTTGCTCAGTCCATGGCAAGACCCTTGGACTTTTGGAGAGATGCATCGTGACTGGGCTGATTCTTCTAGTCGAGGCCGATGCCGGATTGGGTGCCGTTTTGTCAGAAGTGTTACGCCACAATGGGTATGAAGTGATCCTCGTGGGAACGTTAATGGATGCCGACGTTGAGAGCATCGATTCCGTGAACGCTGTGATTCTGGATCATGATACGACCGCCGCTGAAAAAGAACTCGCCTGGCTCGATGCACTCCAACCTTGCGACGAATCGCTCCCGATCGTCTTGATGGCCTTGCAAGCACCACAGGAACTGCGCCGTCGCCTGGGAGAACATCTGGATATCGATCAGACCAACGCTCTGACGGTGGTGCAGAAGCCGTTTCGAAATGAAGAATTGCTCGCTGCCGTCAGAGAGGCGAAAGGGAATCCTTCGCCGAGACAGGCAAACGGAAGATAGACCACAGGCCGTTTGAGGCGGAACCCATGAGATGTGAACGTTGTGCTGGGCTGGTGGTGGCTGAACAGTTTATCGGAGGTGAGACCACCACCAACGGGGGCTGGGCCTATTGCGGGTGGCGGTGTGTCAACTGCGGTGCGATTGCAATATTCCGCCAAACAGATTCGCGTCCTGTTCTGCGATCTGTTGTCGGAGGTGGAAAACGCGGGAGAGCAAAGTCGATTGCCGAGCGCTAATTTCCGGCGCATTGGCACAGTCTGAGATGACTCTTCAGACGAACAGGGGCGATCTTCAAGGGCGATGGGTATGTCGTGAAGGACTTCTCCGGGAGGCTTGTATACCTCCAGGTCGACAAGAATACGAAGCGAGAGCGCATGTTGGTCCCGGGGGAAAGAATCGAGGCAGATGTGATTATCGGCAGAGAGTCGTGGCACTTCGACCGACGAATGAATCAATGATGAAAGGAGCAGTCCGATGAGAATCGCCCAGGTTTCACCCCTGTGGGAGAGCGTTCCGCCGAAACTCTATGGAGGGACGGAACGCATCGTGTCCTACCTTACCGAGGAACTGGTTCGGCTCGGTCACGATGTGACCCTCTTTGCGAGCGGAGATTCAGTCACGAGCGCTCGTTTAGAACCAATCTGTGCTCAGGCACTACGGTTGATTACAGGAATCTTCAACCGCGATGCCCCCATGACGATGCTGATGGAGCAGGCGCTGGGGAAACCTGGCGACTTCGACATTATTCACTCTCATCTCGATTTCATGGGCTTCCCTCTCGCGCGGCGGAATACCACTCCAACGCTGACCACATTCCATGGTCGGCTCGATCTGCCTGAACTCCAGCCGGTGTTTCGTGAATATGCTGAAATGCCGCTGGTATCGATCTCGGATGCCCAGCGGGGACCTGTCTCCTGGGCCAATTGGCAGGCAACCGTCTATCACGGTTTGCCAAGAGATCTCTATCACGTGCATCCGAATCCCGGAGGGTATTTGGCCTTCCTGGGGCGTATTGCTCCCGAGAAGCGGCCGGATCATGCGATTGAGATAGCCAAGCGGGTTGGGATTCCCTTGCGGATTGCTGCGAAGGTCGATCCGATGGATCAGAAATACTTTCACACCGAAATTGAGCCGCTGCTCTCCGATCCGTTAATCGAGTATCTCGGTGAGATCACGGACGCAGAAAAGGACGAATTCCTTGGGGATGCCATGGCACTCATCTGCCCCTACGACTGGCCGGAGCCGTTTGGTCTTGTGTTGATTGAAGCGCTGGCCTGCGGAACGCCTGTGTTGGCCTATCGGCGTGGGTCCATTCCTGAAATCATTGAGGACAAAGTTACGGGATTCGTCTGCGAAAGTCTCGACGAGATGACGGCGGCTATCCAACATATTCCTGAGATCGACCGTCGGCAATGCCGCATAACCTTCGAGCAGCGATTCAGTGCGGAACGAATGGCGCAAGACTATCTCCGTGTGTATGAGCAGGCGATCGGTAGCGCCTATGAAAGGGAGACAGTTGAAAGGGAGATAGTGGAAAGGGAGACAGTGGCCACGAGTCTCGAGTCATGGCCTACGCTCTCAACCAGTGGGTAGGCGCGTATCATTTTTTGGCTTTCTTCAGCATCTGGAAGGAGGTCCATATGAAGCTCCTCACGTCGACCGGTTTTGCCTTGGCCATTGTCGGTATTGGCTTCTTTGTCGCGCAGGGGATTTGGGCAGAGGACCGGTCCCCTTCGGGATTGTCCCCGTCGAAAATCGTGATGGGCGAAGTGGCTCAGGTTCAAGGAGAATTTCATATGGCCAAGGGGCCGGAAGGTGATGTCACGCTCGACATCGTGGATAAGTCCTACGTCATCACAAGCCAAACCGGAAAAGAGGTGCGTCTCGAACTCGACGACCACACCAAAATCCAAAATAGGGTGAATCCAGGGGATAAAGTCGAAGCCAAGATCTCATCCAGAGGCCACACCCTTTCGGTGACCCGACTCGACCGATGACTGACGCGGCTATCGTAGGAGAACAATATCAATCATGCCGGTTCAGGACCACGCAGAGTTACGAGCGCAGGAGACGTACGACATTCATCGGCAGTGTGTCGCTGGTACTGGTATATGAAGTTCCCATGTAGGGTTGAAGAGGAGAGGTTTCGAGATGACCGACAACGATAAGGCGATGACAGGTTGGGCAGGGTCAGGATGGAGCTTGCTGAGGACGCGAGATTTCGGCCTTCTATTTTCAGGCCAGGCCGTGTCCCAAATTGGCGACAGCATGAATAAGGTCGCTCTGCTGTGGTTTGTGTATGACCTGACGGGGTCGGCCTTCAAGATGACGTTGATCGGACTGCTCCAGACAATTCCGCCGCTCGTCTTCGGCCCGCTCATCGGTGTTTATCTCGATCGGATGAAGAAAAAGCCGGTGATGATTTGGGTGGACTTCATCCGTGCGGGGTTGGTCATGCTCATCCCCTTGCTCTATGCGATGGAGGCGCTGACGCTCGAACGACTCTACGTACTCGTGTTCGCAACGTCGCTTGTCTCCACGGTGTTCGGTCCGGCGTTGGCCTCAGCCGTTCCGTTTATCGTGCCTCGCGCCAGACTGACGTCTGCCAATGCGTTGATTCAAAGCACGACCAATATCGGGCTCTTGATCGGACCAGCGGTCAGCGGGGTGGGTATTGCCATGATCGGAGCACACAATGTCCTGTATCTCAATACGGCCACGTTTCTGGTGTCCGCATTGTGCCTCCTGCCAATCCGGGTGGATGAGACGAGGCAATCGTCCGCGCGAGTGGGCGAGAGAGCATCGATCTTTGAAGATCTATTGGTCGGATTTCGTTTTGTCTTTGTCCAGCATCGGACCGTGCTCCTTCTCATGCTCACCGCGGCCCTCTACAGTTTGGGCGCGAGTGCGTTCGTATTTTTGCTTCCTGTATTCGCGACGCAACTATTCGATGCGAGTCCAGTCGAGCTTGGCTGGCTGTGGTCATCGCTTGGGATAGGCATGTTGGTTGCCTCTGTCTGGCTGGCTTGGATCAATCAGGGAGATCTTCAGAAGCGCCTGCGGTTGATTTCTGCGGCCCTGGCCGTCGGCGCTGTCGCGGTCAGTACCCTTGGTATGCTGCAGGCGCCGGTGATGGCGGCGGTCCTCATCATCGTGTTCGGCGGCAGCACCGCCGTGTTTACACCGGTTGTCTGGGCGATGTTACAAGAATTGACACCCGAACCTCTGTTAGGGCGTGTCTTTACCACCTTCAGTACAGGTGCCATGGCTGCTGCGATGGCCGGGATGGCAGGGTTCGGCTGGGCGGCGGATGCCATTGGCCCGGCCGCGAGCCTCGTGGGTATCGGGATTTTGTTGTTTGGCACCGCGACCGTCGCGGCTGTGTTCAGTCGACGACGCCCCGACAGTGCAGCTCCCGATTTCGTGCCTGTGTGAAGCGGCTCCATCGTGTTGATCTCGATGGACATGAACATACAAGCGAAGAAACGGTTTCAGCTCTGGCGTATGGGTATTGGGTCAGGTACAGCCGTTCAGCTGTTCTGCTTCTGCGCCTTCCTCATGAGTCAACTCTCGACTCCGATGCTTGTACAGAGCGATCAGGCTGCGATCACATCAGCTCAGCCGTTAGCCATTCAGGCTAAGGGGGCCGAATCCAAGCTTCCTGCCAAACCGCAGAAAGAATTGCCTCCCATTGAGGTCACTATGCAGGAATCGAGGCAGCCTCAGTCAAAGACTCAGACGGCCAAGAGTGATGAATCAAAGGCAAGAAAAGATATCGGAGAAGAGGGGACAGAGAAAGACAAAGACAAAGAGAAAGACAAAGACAAAGAGAAAGACAAAGAGAAAGAAAGTACGGGTAAGAACGCCGGTTCCTCGCTAATCCTGACGGTCAAACTTGCCTTGATGGAAGATCCCCGTCTGTTTCCATTCGAGATCGAGGTGGAAGCCGGATCGGACGAGGTGACGCTTGTAGGGAAAGTGTCCAGTGAGGCAGAGAAGTCGGCCGCAGGAAAAATCGCGAGCACGGTGCCGACCGTGAAATCCGTGTCGAACAAATTGGAAGTGGTCAAAGAACTGTCGGAGATCATCGCGCATAGACAGGACGACAGCATTACCCGCCTCGTCAAAGAGCGATTCGCCAAGAGTGCCACAGTGACCTCCGCCAATTTCGATGTGAAGACGGAGCAGGGAGTTGTCGCACTCAGCGGCACCGTACGGTTCCAAGTGATTGTGTTCGAGGCGGTCGAAGCGGTCAGGCAGGTCCCGGGAGTGAGGGGTGTGAAGACAGACAAGGTGAGAATCGAGCGCGAGGGATGAAGCCTTGGTTCATGCTGACACCGAGTTTTACCTCTGCACACAATCGCGAACACAAAAAAGCGCACGTCGGGGTCCGCCGACGCCTCCCCCTCACGAAAGACTTCGGTTTGATATGGCTCAGTCAGTTGGTATCTCAGGTCGGCGACGGTATTTCAAAACTTGCGCTGCTCTGGTTCGTCTATTCGATTACCGGATCACCACTCAAAACGACCGCGATCGGACTTCTGCAAACGATTCCCCCTATTGTGTGCGGCCCGCTGATCGGTGTGCTTGTGGACCGGTTTCCGAAAAAACTCCTGCTCATCGGTTCGAATGTGTTCCGCGCCATACTGATTGGATTCGTACCCTGCGCGATATCCGTGGATGCATTCACCGTCAACGTGTTGTACATCTTGGTTCTCTTGGACGCCATGGCGATGGCAGCCTTGAGCCCGACGCTGACGGCATCAGTTCCCATGGTCGTCCCGCGCGCACAGTTTACCTCAGCCAATGCACTGATCCAGGGTACGACCAGCCTCGGTATCATTTGCGGCCCGGCCTTGAGCGGGGTGGGTATTGCCATGTTCGGTCCTCAAGAAGTTCTTTGCTTGAACGCCGCCACGTATTTCGCATCAGCCCTGTGTCTGGCATTTGTGCGCCTCAGTCCACGGGGCGGGGCCGAGAATCAGAGGCCTGGAGACAGTTCTCTGGTTCGCGATCTGCGGGAAGGACTGGCCTTCGTCGCCGTCAAGGAACGTGTGATCGCTCTGTTGATTGTCGCGGCGGCGTTTTATGGATTCGGTGCCAGCGCGCTGACGACGTTGTTTCCGGTCTTTACGAAGAAATTGTTGGATCTGGGGCCGATCGAAATAGGGTACCTTTGGTCCACCATGGGAATGGGTCTGCTCGTCATGTCGATCGTCCTGCTATGGTTCACAGAGCGAACGCTCGCCGACCGCATCAACATCATTGCCTGGACGAGCGCGGTAAGCGGACTGGCGATTGGGATGCTTGTCTGGTCGAAAGACCTTTTTCTGGTGGGCCTGTTCATGATCGTCATTGGTGCAGGGATCGGAGCCTTCACTCCAATCGCGTGGAGTGTCATACAGGAATTGACGCCCGGGAACCTCGTCGGGCGGGTAATGAGTCTCTATAGCACAGGTGCGATGACCGCCGCGATCGGCGGAATCAGCCTGTTCGGGTGGATCACGGAACGGTTTGGTGAATCGACGGGAGTCGTAGGCATTGGCGCGACCTTTCTTCTCACTGCGTTGCTGGGAGGCTGGTTGAGCTGGTCAATCCGGACCCGATGAAAGGGACTTATGGGACAGGTCGATTGTCCGAAGGATCCATGCCGCATTGCTGCCTCTTCTTCGTTGACCGATGATCCCATCGAGGTGCTGAAGCAGGGCGATACGTTCGGGTTGTTCGATCAATACGGCGACATCCATTCCCTCAGATCCGGCTCGCACGGTCTCTACCACGAAGGGACCCGTTTTCTGTCTCGATTCGAGTTGACAATCAATGGGGAACGGCCGTTGCTGCTGAGTTCGACGGTCAAAGCAGACAATGTCTTGCTCAACGTCGATCTCACGAGCCCCGACATGACCCATCTGGGGCAGGAGGAGATTCTGCGCGGAGCGCTGCATCTGTCCCGGTCCCGGTTCTTATGGCAGGGCCTCTGCTTCGAACGCATTCGAGTACACAACTATAGCCTCCGTCCCGTTCCGGTCCGGCTCTCCTTCTCCGTTGATGCTGATTTTGCCGATCTATTCGAAGTCCGTGGGACGATACGCAAGCGGCGAGGCAGACGCTTGGAGTCCGTCATGTCCAAGGACGGAATATCGCTCGGATATGAGGGGTTGGATGGTGTGGAACGGTGGGTCACCATTCGCTGTATACCGGTTCCGACTGCAGTCCATCCCGATGAGATTTCCTGCGACACACTCTTACCGGCGGGAGAAGTCGTCCAGTGGGATCTCACGATTTCCTGCGAAGTGAATTGGCGAGTCACGAGTCCTCTCACCTATGAGGGCGCATTCGCCGAAGTAGAACGGGCGCTCATTTCCTCGAAAGCTGACGATTGCCTGATCGTCACATCGAATGAACAATTCAACGCCTGGCTGAACCGCTCGCTTGCCGATCTCCACATGATGGTCTC
>DATNCR010000206.1:0-23788 GCA_035607135.1 Nitrospiraceae bacterium | reverse complement strand
GATTCGAGAGCCCACCGAGCGAAGGAATGTCGCGGCTATGCGTCTGATCGTAGACCCACCCGGCCATGGCGAAGAGCATGCCCGTGGCCATGGCATGGGCAAACATATACATCACCGCGCCGGTGAGGCTGATATAGTCCAACGCGGCCATGCCTAAGAAGACATAGCCCATGTGACTTGAACTCGAATACCCGATGACATACTTGGTATCCTTCGCATAGAACGCGACGAACCCGCCATACACAATACTGAACATACAGAGCACGGCCGCGATGGGCATGAGTTCTCTGGTGGTCTCCGGCAGAATCTCAAACGCCACCCGGATGATGGAAAAATGGCCGAGCTTCATCAGCACACCCGCATGCAACATACTTGTGGCGGCCGGCGCGGCAGCGTGGCCCACAGGAGACCAAGAGTGCAGCGGCCACAACGGTGCGATCGAGGCAAAGCCGAAGAAAATCAGTAGCCAAATGATCTTGTCCAGGGTCGTACCCAAGACCGGGATGTTCATGAATACTTTGGCGTGTTCACGCAGGACCAAAATGTCGAAGGTATTGAGCCCCGAGTACTTGTAGATCAGTAATATACCCATCAGCGCCACGACGGCGAAGGCGGAAAGAAAGAGCACCAGCTTCATCGCGGCGTATTCTTTGCTGTTGGATTCGAAGTTGAGGATAAACCCGACCGAATCCCGCTGTTTGATGCCTTCCGGATCCGTCATCTCGTTGTACTTTTTTGTGTGGCTTCCCCACATGCCCAACAGGAGATACATGGGGATCACGGACATTTCGTAGAAGAAAAAGAGAAAGAACAGATCCAACGACATGAAGACGCCAATCGTGGCGGCGGCGAGGATGAGCAACCAGATATAGAATTCTTTGGCCCGATCCTTGATGTGCCACGAGACAAAAATTCCTGCAAACAACAAGATGCTCGATGCCAGCACCAGCGGGGTCCCGATCCCATCCACCCCGAGGTGGAGCGAGATGCCCAACTGGCGAGACCATTCGAATTTGTTGACGAATTGGAATCCCCCCGTCACGTGATCGTAGGCGTAGAATAAGTAGAGGGAGGCGAGCAGGGAGACAAGGGCTGATCCCGTAGCGATGCCTCGCACAAGCATCGCTTGCCGGTTGGAGACAAAGATCAGCGCGATGGCCCCCACGAAGGGGGCAAACAGAATATAGAGCAGTGTGTAGTCACCCATGCGAATTAATCCACCCTGATCGGCTGTGCGGACTCGATTGACGCCACGGTCCCCCGTTCAAGTCGATCCACCAATGCCTGCACGGATCCGTTCATCATTTTCAAGAAGGGAGATGGATAGAGGCCGATCCAGAGGATCATCACGGACAAAGACACCGCGATGAGCAGTTCGCGGGGATGGAGATCACTGATCGAATCCTTGACGGCTTTGCCGATTGGTCCCAGCATCGACCGTTCGTAGTACCAGAGAAAATATGCCGCGCTGAAGATGACACCGGTGACCGCGATCCCACCGTATAGCCAATTGGCCTTGAACGTTCCCAAGAGGATCAGGAATTCACCGACGAAGCCATTGGTGCCTGGCAAACCGATCGAGGCCAATCCGAGGAACAAGAAATAGCTTGCGAGCAAGGGAGTCTGTTTCGCCATCCCCCCAAATGAGCCCAGTTGGGTACTCTGCTGCCGTGAATAGAGAAAACCCGCAATAAAGAACAAACCCGCCGTGCTGAATCCCAAGTTGATCATGGTGAGCAAGCTGCCTTGGAGTCCTTGATAGTTCAAGGCGAACAGGCCGATCACCACGAATCCGAGGTGGCTGATACTGCTGAACGCAAGGAGTCGGCGAAAATCTTGCTGGATCAGCGCCATAATCCCCCCATAGAGAATCGCCGCCAATCCCAGCACCATGATGATGGTGACGACAGTGTGACTTTTCGATGCGTCCGGGAGCAACGGAATGCTAAACCGGATGAAGCCGAACGTCCCGAGCTTCAGACCGGCCAGTACCACCGCCATGCCGATAGGACCTTCGAAGAGGGCGTCCGGGAGCCAGGTGTGGAAAGGGAACACTGGCGCCTTGAACGCAAATCCGAGGAACAGCAGCCAGAAAATAAGCACTTGCTGGCCGAGCGGAATCGGAACGGACAGCAGTTCCAATAAGTCAAAGGAGTACGTCGGCTCCATATGCCGTAGCGTCGCCCACTGGTGATAATTAATATCCAAGAGGACAATGCCCACCAACATGAAGACGCTACCAAGCAAGGTATAGAGCACGAATTTCAGCGCGGCGTAGTGCCGCTCCGCTCCTCCACCCCAGAGTTTGATCAGAAAATAGCTGGGGATGAGCATGAGTTCCCAAAAAACGAAGAAGAGGATCAAGTCAAGAGAGAGGAAGACCCCCATCGTGGTCGTTTCAAGTGCGAGGAGCGCCATCATGTAGAGCTTCACTTGATGGCGGACGGTGTCCCAGGAATAGATCACGATTAGGACCGTGAGGAAAGCGGTGAGCCCGACGAAGAGGACACTGATCCCGTCGACCGCGAGGTGGTAGCTGATTCCAAGAGTGGGAATCCATGGCACGTGTTCGGAAAACTGCATGGCAGCCGATTCTGGAGTGAATCGTATGAGGACGAATACGGAGAGGACTAACTCTATGAGTGCAACCGCCAACGCGGAGATCCGGACCATGTCCTCGTCGTCGAACAGCCACAGGACGACAGCCCCGATGACGGGAAGAAAAAGAATACAGGTGAGAATTGGAAACGTTGATGCCAGTTCTTCTAACATGACCGTGCGTTATAGTTGCATGATGAGCTGAATAATGACCGCCAGCAGGAAGAGCCCAGCCACAATGATCGCGGCGTAATGATGCACCATCCCGCTCTGGAGTTGCCGCCACTGACGGGCGGCAAGATGGTTGCCGTATCCGATCACGTTCAGCCCGCCATAGATCACATATTTTTCCATCCAGGTCGAAGCGGCCGCGACGACATCAGCCAAGTGTGCGACAGCACGCACGAGACCGTCGATCACGTTGCGGTCGAACCAATCGAGCAGATGCCCCAACGTCTTGGTCGGCTCCACCCACACCAGGTCATACAGTTCATCGACGTAGTACTTGTTGAGCAAGATCCGGTAGGCTGCCTGAAACTTTTCGGCTAAACGATCCGGCAACGAGAGATTCACGCTGTAGAAATAGTGCGCGAGGCCCCAGCCCAGTAACGCAATCCCTGTGGCAATCATCATAAGAGTGAGCACGAGTCCTAGGCTCACGTCATGCTCTCCTCCAGTGCCCGCGACTGGTGCGAGGAACTGATGGAGCCAGCCCTGTTCAGGGGGAAATCCCAGGAACCCACCGAGAATGGACAGAACGCCTAACGCCATGAGTGGGGCGACCATCACCATTGGAGATTCATGGACATGCTCCTCCGTATGATGGTCCATACGCGATCTGCCATAAAAGGTCAGATAGATCAGGCGGAACATGTAGAAAGAGGTCAAGAGGGCGCCGATGGCAGCCAGGCTATACAGCAGATAGTGGTGATGCGTGAAGGCATGGGCCAGGATTTCATCTTTGCTCCAGAAGCCTGCCAACGGTGGAATGCCCGCAATGGCGATCGTGCCGATCAGAAAGAGTCGATAGGTCCATGGGATCTTCGCACTGAGACCGCCCATCTTTCGAATGTCCTGTTCACCCGAGAGGGCATGAATCACCGATCCAGCCGAAAGGAACAAGAGGGCTTTGAAGAAGGCATGGGTCATGAGGTGAAAGATGGCGGCGGTATAGGCCCCTATTCCACACCCGAGAATCATGTACCCGAGCTGACTCACCGTCGAATAGGCCAAGACGCGTTTGATATCCGTCTGCACGAGGCCGATGGTGGCGGCAAACAGGGCGGTGAGGCCGCCGATGACGCCGACGATCGTCATGGCCGTCGGCGATGCATCGAAGATGGCATGGTTCCGCACGATCATGTACACGCCGGCCGTCACCATCGTCGCTGCATGGATGAGCGCGCTGACCGGTGTGGGACCCTCCATCGCATCCGGGAGCCACGTATAGAGAGGGAGCTGGGCCGATTTGCCGACGGCTCCGACGAGCAGGCAGAGCGCAATCGCTGTCGCCATCTCCGGCGAGAGTTGGCTCACCTGGGCAAAGACTTTCGTATAGTCGAGCGTCTTGAAATTTATGAAGATGAGGAAAATGGCCAACAGGAAGCCTGCGTCGCCAATGCGATTCACCACAAAGGCTTTCGAGGCGGCCTTCGCGGCGGAAACCTTGTCATAGTAATAGCCGATTAAGAGATAGGAACAGAGCCCTACCCCCTCCCAGCCAATAAAGAGTACGGCATAGTTGTTCCCCATGACAAGGAGCAACATGGAGACCATGAAAAGGTTCATGTAGGTGAAAAATCTCGTGAACCCGTCCTCTCCGTGCATGTAGCCGACGGAGTAGACGTGAATCAGGAACCCGACCCCCGTGATGACGAGCAGCATGATGCACGTGAGCGGATCGACGAGATAGGCCAGATTGATGGTGAGGTCGCCGCCGAAGATCCATTGATAGGCGATGACTTCATGGGGGGTGCCGGTCCGTAGAATATCGATGAACACACTGATCGTGCAGAGAAATGACAATCCCACCGATCCCCAGGCGAATCGATGCGCGACCTCGTGGGAATATCGCCTGCCCAGAAACCCGTTCAGGATCAAAGCCAATAGGGGGAACAGCGGAATGAGTTTGATGAGTAGATCGGTCACGTTACCATTTTAAGAGGTTCATCTCGTCCACGTTCGTGGAGATCTTTCCACGGAACACGACGATGATGATCGCGAGCCCTATGGCTGCTTCTCCGGCCGCAATGGCGATGATGAACAGGGCAACCAGTTGACCCGCCATTGATTCCAGGTAATAGGAGAAGGCTACAAGGTTGATATTCGCCGCGTTCAACATGATCTCGACCGACATCAACACGATGATAAAGTTTCGTCTGATTACGACGCCGAGCACTCCGGTGATAAAGAGCACGGCGCTGACGGCGACATATGCGCTGAGAGGAACCATACATCCCAATGATTATGTTGATGCTTAGTGCTGAACGGTTGAAGAGCTGCGGCATGTTGCCGTAGTCAATTCAACACTCACCCGTCACGTTTGTCAGAGATCGGCTTTGGCGTTTTTGCCAGCACGACCGCTCCGATGACGGCACCCAACAGAAACACTCCGACGATTTCGAACTGCAACAGATACTCACTGAACATCTTGATCCCGACCGCGTGGGTATCGCCGTCCTGGAGTACTGCCGCAGTATTCGCGTCGCCCTTTGCGCCCCCGAAGGGTGAACGGAACAGGAGGGCCAACATGTACAATGATCCGATGACTGCTGGAGCCAGAAAGTACAGGTATGAGGAATGGAAATATCGATCGTCGGTCTTCAAGTTCATGAGCATCAGGACGAAGAGGTACAAGACGAGGATCGCACCGGCGTAGGCGATGACCTGCATGGCCCAGATAAACTCGGCGTTGAGGAGGACGAAGAGTCCGGAGACATGGACCAACAGGGCCAGGAGTGCAATGCCGCAATGCACGGGGTGTCTGAGCGCGACCGTCAAGACGCCTGCAGCAATACTGACGAGAGCGAAATAGGTAAAAAAGACGACAACCATCGACTCAGCCCAGATGCTTGGGTGGCGGTTGAGTCGGCTTCAGTACCGATTGCGGGAAGTAATACCGATATTCCCTGCTTTCCTCAACGTTCGTTTCCTGATTATGCGCGTATAAGTATTTTTTTGCATCCTCAAGATGTCGCTCGCCGATTTCGTACAATCGCTTCTTGTCAAACAGCAAGGTGCGTTTGTCATGGGTCGAGAACTCGTACATCTTCGTCATCGCCAGCGCGTTGACGGGACAGGCCTCGACACAGTAGCCACAAAAGACACATTTCGTAATGTCGATGTAAAACTCGCTGGCGAATCGTTGCAGTGGACGTTCCGCATCCTCCGAACTGATGACCTTGATACAACGCGATGGACAGGCGGCCTCACAGAGGTCGCAGCCGACACAACGTTCCTGGTGATCGTCGTAGCGTAAGAGCGCGAGTGCCCCCCGATGGGTGTCGGGAAGGGTGCGTTGTTCCCGTGGATACTGAAAGGTGATGGGTTTGTGGAACATGTGCTTGAACGTGACCTTCATGGCCTCCCGGATCTCATCGAACAGGGCAGCCTCGAGGATTTGCTTGATGAGTGTGCCAACACGCATATGGGTGTCCTGTTTCCGCTATGCTTTTTCGATCGTCACGCGGGTTTGCTTGAACGAGGGAACCCCTGTGGTCGGATCAACATGGACCGACATCAAATCCTTCACCGGTGGTTCATTAAAATGCTCCGGGAAAAAGCAAGTCTGCGGAGCGACGGATTGATCAGGCTGCACCATCAATTGCAGCGAGCCGCGGTCCGACGTGAGGCGCACCATCGTCCCCTCGCCCACTGCGAGCCGTTCCATATCTTGAGGGCTCATCCTGAGCCGCCCAGTATTGGGCCCGATCGTGATAAGTCCGGGAGCTTTGGTGGACATCTTACCTGAATGGTACAGGGTTTGTCCCATCAGCAACGCGAAGGGTCGCAGATTTTTGGAATCAAGTGGCACGGGGGCTCGATAGCGCGCCACCACATCAACGGCATAACCGTTTGAGAGATAGCGGTCCACAGTCGGCACAATCTTGCGTGGCTGTCCTAAGTTGTAGTACCCAGGAAGCAACTTCATGATCTCGGCCTGAATATCGTTTGAGGATTCATACGCCCACTGACAGCCCAGTGCGTTGGCCAGTGCCGTCATGATGTGCCAATCCGGCAAACTCTCCCCGATTGGATCGATGGCTTCACGGACCCGCAGGACCCGGCCTTCCAGATTGGTGAAGGTGCCGTCTTTTTCCGCAAATGTACAAGCCGGAAGTACGGCATGGGCCATGCGGGCGGTCTCGGTCAGGAATGGATCCTGGACGACAAGTAACTCCAGTCGATCCAGCGCGGCACGAACTTCCATGGATGCGGGCAATGTGGAGAGCGGATTTTCTCCGATCACATAGAGGGCACGGATCTGGCCGCTCCTGCAGCGCTTGAGAATCTCGACGAGATTCGCGCCGGACCCAGCCGCCGGAAGCGTGACGTCCCATGCCTTAGCCACACGGTCGCGTGCCACCTGATCGTGAAATGAGGCTTGGCCAGGGAGGAATTCAGGCGCGACGCCCATGTCTACGGCGCCCTGTTCGTTCGGTTCTTCTGTAACCGTATTCACCCCGCAGCCAGGCTGGCCCAACTTGCCCGTAACCCAGGCGAGGTCTATCAGTTTTAACACGTTCTGATACCCGTCAGCCTGGCGAACGATGCCTTCCGCACAGAGAATGATGGAACGGGGTGCCTCGGCAAAGATCGTTGCGGTCTCTTTCAACGATTCGACCGACATCCCTGTTTGTGCAGCGATCTGCTCCAACGATATGTGGGCCAGGGCAGCCTTCAGGGCTTCGAAAGCTTTAGGGTGTTTCTTGACACTGTCTTCGTCGATCAAGTCCAACTCCAGGGTGGCCTTCACGAGTCCGTCAATGACAAGTCCTTCTGTACCTGGTTTGATCAGAACCGGATGGGATGCAAGCTTGGCCATGTTCGTGATGGCGGAATCGATGACCACCACTTGGGCTCTATAGACGCGAATCGCTTCTTTGATGCGAACGGCCGTGAGTGGGTTCGTCTCCGTGATGTTGGAACCAATGAGTATCACGGCCTTGGCCTTCGTCAGATCTTCCCAGTCATTCGGACTCCGCCCAATCTCCAAGGCATGTCGAGAGGCATGCACGAAGTTGAGGTGGCCATAGCGCGCGCTGCTGTCCATCTGGTTGGTGCGAAACCCGGCTCGCATGAGTTTCTGAAAAAGATAGAGCTCTTCATTGGTGCAGCGGGCCGTGATGAGACCGGCAATTGCGTCGGGTCCATGCTTGCGCTGGATGTCGGAAAGCCGATCAACCACGTGGTGCATGGTTTCAAGCCAGGGGGTTTCGACGAGCTGATTGCCTTTGCGAAGAAGCGGTTGTTTCAAGCGTGCGGGGCTATCGATGTACTCGAACCCAAAGCGCCCTCGCACACAGAGCCCACCATGCCCTTTGGCCGTGTCGGCCCGGTCGCCCCATTTGTTCTTCCAGGACAACGGTGAGGTCACGCGGACCACTTCAGCATCCTTGGTCTCGAGGTACATCTGGCAGCCGTCCCCGCAGTAGTTACACGTCGTCGTGGTTTTCTTCATCTGCCACGGCTTATAGAGATATTTAGAGAACTTATTTGTGATCGCGCCGACTGGGCAGACGGCGAGGCAGTCTCCACAAAACTCGCAGGACAGTGCGAGATCTCCCTTCGGCACAACTTGATTGAATCCCCCCTTCTTCATGAACTGGAGCGCATCAATCATCAACACGTCTTTACACACGTTGATGCATTCCGCGCAGGCAATGCAGCGGTTCATATTAAAGTCGAGCACCGGGCTGCGCGTATCTTCAGGAATAAATTTCTGCTTCGCATTGGCCAGGTTCGTAACCCCGTGCTGGAAGGCCGTGTCCTGCAGTTCGCAATGACCGTCGGCGTCGCAGACCGGGCAGTCGAGCGGATGGACCGAGAGATGTTTTTCCACGGCTTTCTTCCGGGCTTGAAAGAGATCATCCCCCTCGGTTCTGATGATCATGCCGGCCGTCGCTTTGGCGGAGCAGGAACGGATAGGTGCTTTCTTACCTTCCTGCATGACCAAACACATACCGCAGGAACCGAAGGGATCGAAAGTATAGTGGTAGCACATGGCCGGGATGATCTTGCCCGTACTCGAGATGACATCGTAGAGCGAGACCCCGTTCTTTGCCGTGACGGTTTTCCCATCGATCGACAGTTCGATGGCGGCTGCTTCCACGTCAGGATTGGTTGCTGGCTTTAGACCCATATGTGTTCCTCGCAAACCGTGAAACGAAAAATACAATCCGCAATGGCCGGGCTACCTTTAACGTTTCACATCTCACATTTCACATTTATCTGTCGCACTCCCCCATCACAATGTCGTAGGTCCCGAAAATCGTGACTGCATCGGAGATCATATACCCTCTGGACATATGGTCGAATGCGCCCATGTGAATAAACGAGGGGGCGCGAATCTTCAAGCGGTAGGGTTTCCCGCCACCCGTGCTGACAATGTAGAATCCCAATTCCCCTTTGTGCGCTTCGGTCCCGCAATAGATCTCACCCGGAGGAGCGTCGAAGCCCTGCGAGAAGAGCTTGAATTGCTGGATCATGGCCTCCAGATTCGTAAAGACCCGTTGCTTCGGTGGAAACGTGACGCTGGGCACATCAGCCATAATGGGGCCGTCCTGCATCTGCTCCAGGCATTGTCTGATAATTTTTACGCTCTCATAGAGTTCCTGAACGCGGATCCAGTACCGATCGTACGTATCGCCATTTTTGCCGAGCGGTACACTGAATTCGCATTTCGAATAGGCCGAATACGGCTCGGCCTTACGGAGGTCATAGTCGACACCTGAGCCGCGGAGCGTCGGTCCACTCAAACCAAAACTTACAGCATCTTCTGCTGAGATGATGGCCACGCCCTTGGTTCGCCCAACCCAGATCCTGTTCTTCTCAAGGAAGACCACGTACTCGTCGATTTTTGGCGGAAAGTAGTCCAGAAATTGTTTCAGTTTCTCGAGCAGCGAGGGCGTGAAATCCCGCTCGACACCGCCAATGCGATACCAACTGGTCGTGAGGCGTGCACCGCAGAGTTCATCGAACCAATCCATCAGAATTTCCCGATCCCGAAAGCAATAGAAAAAAACGCCCATGGCTCCAATATCAAGAGCCTGGGTGCCGAGCCAAAACTGATGTCCGATAATCCGTTGGACCTCCGCCACGATCGTGCGTAGATATTCTGCACGATCCGGCACGGTGATATTCATGAGTTTTTCGACCGCGCGGCAATACGCAAAATTGTTGTACATCGCGCAGACATAGTCGAGCCGGTCGGTATGGGGAATAAATTGGTGATAGGTGCCGTCTTCCGCCAGCTTCTCCACGCCGCGGTGCAGATATCCCAAGACGGGGGTGGACTTAACGAGGCGTTCTCCTTCCAGTTCGAGGATCACTTTCAGCACCCCATGGGTGGCGGGGTGTTGGGGGCCCATGTTGAGCAGCAGCTCCTCCGTACGTAATGTCGGGAGGGTATCGCTTTCCGGATGGGCCGGATCGATCTTGTAGACAGTTGTTCTTTGATCTTCCATAGCCATCAGCGGTCCTATCGAGCCGTTTCGTCCAGGAACTCAAATGTATCGCGCCAGCCTTTGCCACGGAGCGGAAAATCTTTTCGCAAGGGATAGCCTTCGGTGTAATCGTCCGGCAAGAGGATCCGGCGGAGATCCGGATGGTTACGGAAGCGGATTCCCATCATGTCGTACACTTCGCGCTCCATGAAGTCCGCACCCTTCCAGAGATCCGTCAGAGAATCCACGATGCAGTCCGACTCCGGCACCCTGGTCTTGAGCCGAATACGCTGGTGCTTCTTGATAGAGTAGAACTCGTACACGACTTCAAACCGTTCTTCGTCGTCGGGCCAGTCGACCGAACTCACATGCACGATGTAATCAAAGTTCATGGCCGGGTCGTCGTGAAGGAACTGTGCCACCTCATGGAGCCGGTCTCGTGTCACAGTCACCGCGAGATCACCACGCCATTCGACGGCTTGTACGAATCCGGCGGCAAAGTTCTCTTGGAGCCGGTTGGCTAGTTGCTGTAGGGACATCGATCGAGACCTATACTTTATGACCAGGTTTGACCTGATCCGGTTGTTTCAGGAACACGCGCTTCATCATGATTCGCTCTTGCAGCTTGAGGATGCCGTCAAAGAGTGCCTCCGGCGTTGGAGGACAACCTGGCACATAGATATCAACCGGCACAAAGCGATCGACACCTTGGACGACACTATAACTGTCGTAGATGTTCCCTGACGTGGCGCAGGATCCCATCGCAATTACATATTTCGGCTCAGGCATCTGATCGTAGAGTTTTCGAATAACGGGGGCCATCCGCCGGCAGACCGTACCGGCCACGAGCATTAGATCGGAATGGCGCGGTGAAGCCCGAAAGACTCCTGCACCATAGCGGTCCAGATCATACCGCGAGGAGACTGCAGCGATCATTTCGATCGCGCAGCAGGCCAGGCCAAATGTCATGGGCCATAGTGAGCCCTTGCGAGCCCAATTGACGGCTTTTTCCACTGTTGTGGTGACGACGTCGGGCGTACCATCCTTATCGTGCCGACCAATTTGGATCAGTCCCATTCCAAGGCTCCCTTGCGCCACGCATAGACATAGGCCACGATAAACAATCCGATAAACACCAGCATTTCAATCAACCCGATCAACTCGATCTTGGTGAAAACCACTGCCCATGGATATAAAAAGATGACCTCGATATCGAAAATAACAAAGAGCATGGCAAAAATATAATACCGTACCGGGAAGGGCATCCGAGCATCCGAGAACGGCTCCGACCCGCACTCATAGCTCGTGAGCTTCTCTGCCTCGGGATATTTTGGCTGAACCAGGTAACTGACGACCAGCGACCACACGCCGAAGAACAGTGCTACAACCACAAAGAACAGAATCGGAAAGTAGTGAGTCAGGTATTCAGAGAGTAACTCAAAACCACTCATGGGGCTGACCTTTCAACACCTTGAGATATAAAGTAAAGAAAGCTGGATATTAGCGTTGGATTACAGGGATAGCAAGCGTACAAAGGACCTGCAAGATCGACCCAAAGGTCCTAGTACTTATCGCGCTAAGAAGGATTGCCGGCGCAGATTATGAGCGCAGAGCGCTGCAGCGTCTATGGCACCTGGGGGCATGGACGAATCTTAACACAACAGAATCTCGTCTGACTCACTGGCTCCTTTTGCCTGACCGAAGTGGTGGATTTTGAGGGACTCTTCGCGTGTTGGGAGGGGTGGGTGCCATAAGACCTGACGGCATTCGCAGATGGGAGGGCGGCATTTGGCCAATGTGATCCCATTCAGATTCTAGAGCCGAGAAGGCCTTAGCTTTCTTACGCCGGTGAATCTGGGTCTCTATGCGAGGCTGATCTCGACGTTGAGAGTCGCGGATGGGAGGCTGGTCAGATGCCATTGATGACCCCAAATTTGAGAGAAACCATTTTTTCAGGTTAGCATCGGATGAATTCCCGCGTCAACGCGGGCAAAGCCTTAATATTCTTGACACTACAGCACTATTTGCTATGGTTCTGACAGCAATACTTGCCTTATATGACATGAAGGACAACCACCATGCCTAACTATTCAATACGGTGCATCATTTCTCTGATGGTCTGGACCTTGGCCATGCCGCTCTTTTCTCTGGCCTGGGCAGCAGATGACCTAAGCTCGATCCGATACGGAGAAGCGGCTTTGACCTATGCGTCTGGTTCAATTCAACGATCGACTCCGCAGGATGGGTACGTCAATGTGATCACCGGTGACAATCAGACGACCGGGGATCACATGATATTGGGAAGCCGTGATGTCCTCTACCTCCGGCTGAAGAATTCCGACGATGTCGCGCCTGGAGATCTTTTCACGATCTACAGACGACCACGAAAGGTATTCCATCCGATCACCGGTCAATACCTGGGTTATTTGGTCAATCGGCTCGCGGTGGTTCAGGTGAGCCAAGTGGACAAGGACCTGACCACGGTTCAGATCGTGCGGGCCTACGCAACGGTATCGCCGGGTGACCCGGTGATGAAGTTTGTGCTTCCGGCTGACGAGGGAGTGGCGGTTGACCAGCCCTCCTCTGTCAATGTGGAGGGACGTGTTGTAGACTTCCAGTCCGACATGGGGATAATGAACTTTGTGGCACAAAGAAATATTGTTTACCTAGACCGAGGTCGGGAAGATGGGATTAGACCTGGGAATCGTATGGAGATGATTCGGTCCGGAGGGAACCTCCCTCAACGGTTGGTGGGAGAACTGAAAATCCTGTCCATAGAGGACCGAACTGCCACGGCGCTGATCACCAAATCGACCTCCCGCATTCTGAAGGGGGATCGCTTTAGGGCGAAGGGGCATGTTCCTGAGGCCATGCCAATCTCCCAATCATTTCAGCAGGCTCTGGATGTGTCCTCTACGACGGACACTTCTGTATCGACTTCTCCAAGTAAGTTTCAGGTCCAGAATGCTGCCAGCGAAGCCCGAATCACTCTCAGTGATTTGATGAAGCAGCTTCGGTTTGAATCGGGAGAAGCCACAATCACCTCCGAGGGCTATCAGGTACTCGACGCCCTGATTACCCATCTCAAGTCCACGGCTGGCGATCGGTTGATTCGGGTCGAGGGCCATGCGGATAACATGGAAATCGGCCCCTCGCTCAAGTCGAGTTACCAGACGAACTGGGACTTGTCGAAAGCTCGGGCCAGGGGCGTCCTCCGCTACTTGACCGAGAAGGGTGGGATCGATTCGGTGAAGCTGTCGTCGGTTGGCTATGGCGATACGAAACCGTTGGCCAGCAATGCAACGGAAATGGGTCGACAGAAGAACCGTCGCGTGGATATTGTGCTCTATCCGGACGAGTCGGCCACGGAACTGTCTGAACCGGCGGCGAAGCCAACTGAGACCGGCGATAACAAGTACAACGTGTCCCGTCTCAGCTCAACGGATAGCGGCGCTCCGATCCCCGCAGTAGACACGACAATCCCAGTGACTCCAACGACTCCGTCCAAGACAGAGTCTTCATCTGTCTCTGCGAATCCTACGCCGGCGATCATTGTGCCACCAGTTGGCCAGAGCAATTCAGATAAGATCCCCGCTGCTCCAGTCGCTCCACCACAGTAAATCCATCGAGTATTGTGCGGAGGGTTGATGATTCAACGTCAACCCTCCGCGGTTCCCCCTCAGAACTTTTCCATCCCTTCTCTCTCATTGTTCCCCCTTTTCCGGTGCTGTTACAATGCCGCATGATTTCGACGCAGGCAGTCCCTCCACACACACAGCCTGAATTCCTATTCGCAGACATCATCGTCCCACGTCATCTGGCCGGCCCGTTCACCTACGCTGTGCCTTTGTTGCTCCGACCCACGCTGCGAATTGGACATCGAGTACTTGTACCCTTTGGACGATCGATCCTCCAAGGGGCGGTGATCGCACTCTCTCACGTTCTTCCTCAGGGTCTTGACCCGGCACGCCTCAAGGAGATTCATTCGTTAGCCCCTGACGGGGCCGCAACAGATGTATCCTCGAACCTATTCCAGCTCTCACGGCAGGTCGCTGAACAGTATGTCGCGCCATGGGGACAATGCCTCAGATTGGTGCTTCCTCCGGCACCTAAAGCACGAGCACAGAGCAGACGCTATGAACTCACGGAAAAAGGACGGGCCGCACTTGCGACTCGCGAACCCTGTTCGGTGAAAGTACGGGCACTTCTCACACGTCTTGGAAAGAAACCTTCTAGACTGCACAGGTCGTCCCGTAATCCTATTCCAACCGACGTGTTGCACGATCTCAAGGTTCGTGGATGGATAATGGAGGTCCAGGAACTCTCGTCTATTTCGACGGTGCCTCTCGTCCAACCATTCGGACAGGCGAACCAGGGCAACACGATACCTCTCATTCCTGACCCGGCCCTATCTTGGGCACAGCCACTGTTCAAGGCGCTGGACGGCCAAGGACCGGCTCGGGTTTTGGTCCAGGCTCCCTGGGCCGATCGGTTAAAGCTGTTGCAGCAGGTTGTGCTCCTGGTGCTCGACCGTGGACAGACGGTCCTTATTATCGTTGGCGAAGCAGAACGGGCCCAATGGGTTGCAGACTTGGTACGTGATGACGCGGCAGGCATCTCCCCGATTTGTTTTCATAGCGGTCTCTCAGACCAGGCGAGAGCCGAGATGTGGGATCAGATTCATCGGCAGGCCGTTCGAGTGGTCGTGGGGACCAGGTCGGCCATCTTTCTCCCCCTGACTGCGATCGGGGCAATTTGGATCGAGGGAGAAGAAGACGCAGCGCTCAAAGAAGCACAAGAACCACGTTACCATGCACGGGAAGTGGCTTGGTTAAGAATACAAGATGACCCGGCAGTGCTGGTCCTGAGTTCATCCCATCCCTCACTTGAGATCAAAGCAGCAGTGGAACGACAAGGAATCATTATAAGTAAGTCTATAGCGTCTGATGCGCGACCCAGCATACAGGTTGTTGATTTACGCGATCATGGTCGCGGTACGGTACTGAGCCACCCGCTCCTTCAGGCCGTCGGGCGGGCGATCGGTCGCCGGGCCGGTGTCCTGTTGTTTCTCAATCGGAAGGGCTATGCCGGTGCCTTGGTCTGTCGTGACTGCGGCCAGGTTCCCCGCTGTCTTACCTGTCGTGTCGCGCTGATGTACTCCCGGCAAGCAGGTCGCTTGCTCTGTTCCTACTGCGGATATCGTGCGCCCATCCCCGAGACCTGTGTCTCCTGTTCCAGTCCTCGGATGCAGGTGATTGGGGAGGGTACAGAGCGGGTGGAAGAAGATGCGAAACGATTGTTCCCTCACGCGGCAGTAATTCGGGTTGACGGAGATACCATGCGACGACCAGCGCAGGCTGAGGCCGTCTGGCGAAGGATCGAGCAAGGTGAGTGGGATATCATCGTCGGAACACAGCTGCTGCTGCGGCATGGGACTCTCCCGACGATGGGCCTCGTTGGGATTGTGCAGGCGGACGCAGGACTCAGCGTGCCGGATTTCCGATCTGCTGAACGTACCTATCATACACTCCTGGAGGCGGTCAGTCTCACCGGTTCGGCACAGGTTGGCGGTCAGGTGATCCTACAGACCTATCTGTCATCGCATCATGCGATTCAGGCTGTGGCTCAGAACAACGAATCTATCTTCATATCAGAGGAGCTGTCCCATCGAATGGCATTAGGGTATCCACCGGCGGTTTATCTGATTGCCCTCTTAGTATCGGGTACCAACGAGAAAATAGTTCGTGACGCTGCTTTGGCCTGGGTCGCTCGACTCACCGACTTTGCTTCATCATCCATGGCTGGACACACAGTCATGGGAGAGGCCCCTTCGTCGGCTCAATCGATGAATCCGCTAGACCATCTCACTGTTCTGGGGCCAGTCCCCTCGCCGGTTCCGAGACTGCGTGGGCGGTATCGATGGCAAATTCTTGTGAAATCGCTCAAACGGGAAACGGGACTCGCCGCGGTGCGGGTCACAGTCAACGACATGGAGCGAACGTATCAGCGCCGAGCCATCAAGTTCGATGTCGACGTCGATCCGATCGAGATATGGTAGGTGGTGTTACTTGTTCTCGCGAGAGCGTCCTGATCGTACGATAGGTGGATGGCTGTTGGTTGCCTCAGTGGATAAGTCGGTGACGGGCTGACCGGTTCGCTTGAAAAGCCCATAGGAAAACGTGATCCAAAAGACCGCCGAGATGAGTCCCATCAAAACGGCTGAGAGAATCGTACCCATTTGTTCGTCGTTCGGCTCAGTCGTGATCGAGTTGATCTGAATCATCGTAATGATGGGCCACGCAAGGCTCTCCACACCAAGCAACAGGGTGGCCCAAGCCCAGACCAGTCCGATCGTGCGCCCTTGCCAGATGAGAAATCCTGCCACGCCTGCTGCGACAAGGGAGACCTCCCAGAGTGAGAACCAGTCCCAGGCCAACCAGGCACCAGCTGCCACGACGAGGCTACCAAGCAGGGCATTGAGTTGGGGGCTCCACCACGTGTTGATCATCCGGGCATTGTGCTCCGTGAACGATGCGCGGACTAGTCTGAGTTCTGGCTGCGCGGTTGTCAATGGAGGTGCCCGCGGGCGAGAGAGGGACAGGACAAGACCAACAAGACGCTGAACACGTGCATCAGCGTCATTCTTACGTCACTCAGAAGCGAAGCTCAACGTTGAATGTGATGGGGGACCATGGCCAACCCGCGCACAAGTCTCCTGTTCGTCGGTGTAAGTAGCACCGTGAGAGCTTCTTTCAGTTGATCACCCCTAGAGCAAACCTGAGCCTACTCATCTCCCAGTCCCATCCCGCTCCCGCTGACTGGTGGAGTTCCTATGCGATACTTCGTCCGGAGCAGTTCGGTTCCAGATCATCCTATCGCGTATCACCCTGATTGCTGCCTCGCCCGACAGCCTGAAAGAGCCGTACGCGTTCCTCCCCGGTGAGCGGTTTCCACGCTCCAGGCACCAACCCGTCAAGTGTCACCTGCATGATCCGAACACGATGCAGCGTGAGTACCCGATACCCTAACACTTGGCACATGCGCCGAATCTGTCGATTGCGCCCTTCGGTAAGAATGATACGGAATCGTGCGGGACTGAGTCGTTCGATCCGGCAGGGGTTGGTCGGACGCTCAAGAATGACAACCCCTTGTGCCATCCGGTCGATAAACGTCTGATCGAAAGGATGATCGACTGACACCTCGTATTCCCGTTCATGTCCATGTTCAGTTCGGAGAATCTCGTTTACAATGTCACCGTCGTTGGTGAGAAGAATAAGGCCGGAGGAGTCCTTGTCGAGTCTACCGATCGGAAAAATCCGCTCCGGATGCCCGATCTCCGCGATGATGTTACGAGGCACATGCGACTCACTGGTCGTCGTCACACCCACCGGCTTGTAATACTTGATATAGAGCGAGACCGCCCCCCAGGGAATTACCTGCCCATCTCGTGCAATGACATCGTCAGGACTCACCTGATCCCCCAAGCAGGCGACCCGTTGATTGATGGTTACGCGACCAGACTCGATCAGCCGATCGGCCTCTCGCCGAGAACAGATGCCGTGGTGGGTAAAAAATTTATTGATGCGAAGCGTGTCGGTCACAGCGTCGGTATGCCATGTTAGTGGACGCGACGGCCGGCTTTGATCCGTCCCAGCATGCGGTAGATCAATCGGGCGATACAAAATTGAGGCGCGACAAACCCCTCGATCGGGGCAATCTCGCTGATATCCATCCCGAGAATGCCTGGTCCATTGGCCAAGGCTGTCACCAGGTTCACGGTGTCATACCACCCCAACCCACCGGGCTCGGGAGTGCCGAGCGCAGGAACCAACGAAGCATCCAGTCCGTCACAATCGAAGGTCAAATAGACCGGCCCACGACAGGCCTTCACCACGTCGGGAATCCAGCGGGAGGCCTTGCCTTCGTAGGGGCCAGACGGGTCGAGAATCTCGGCGGCGAAGAACGTGGCAATTCGATCGGTGCTCTGAATGCGATCGATCTCCTCGGGAGAGATGGAACGGATACCGACTTGGACCAACGGCAATCCGTCGTCGACCACGCGGGCCATCACGCTGGCGTGGCTATATGGATTTCCTTGATAGGCCTTCCGCAAGTCGCCATGCGCATCGATTTGTAATACACAAAGATCCGGATAGCGTCGGGCATGGGCCCGGATAGCCCCAAGCGCGCCGGTATGTTCCCCGGTCAACGTGACAACAAACCGCCCGGTACCGACAGAGGGAGCGACGAACGCCTCAATGGCATCCACCGCCTGCTGATCGACTTTGCCGTCGAGATTGAGCGAGCGAGTGGTGGCCACTCCCCCCCACTCTCGATACGGTTCACACCGAAGTGTTTCATCGTATAACTCAACTTGTTGAGACGCTTCGATGATAGCTGAGGGGCCTCGATCGGACCCCTGCACATAGCTGGAGGTATGTTCGTAGGGTGCGGGCAGGACATAGACGCCCGCCCGATCAGGATGGCACCAAGGCTCCTCGAGCCCGAGGAAATTCTGGTCGATGCCTTCCCATCCGGCGGGAAGTGTCATGGGCGTATGCTCACGCAGCTGGTCTACCGACGCCGCTTTGGAATATTTTCTTCAGGAATAAACACGGCCAATGCAATCACCGTCGTCCAGCGATTGGGCTTTCCAATTGCGGACTGGGTGATGTTGAGGGTCCGAACGATCTTCCCGGCCATTTTGAAGACTTGTTCCCGTTCTTTCCACGCGATGTTCGGATCGAACTCGACACCGAGCGTAGTGGCCAACATCTGTGCCGCCAAGTCTTCCGTATACTCACCCGTCTCTTCATCGGTTTCGCCATGCGCATGGTGTTCGGACAAATATCCGTATGTTCGACGATCCGTCGGGACCGCCAACCCGATCGACGCGGAGGTCAGGCGATTACGTTCGTTCGTTTCCGACCGTGCCATCACACAGAATGTGATTTCACCGGGATTCAATAACTTCTCACCGCGCGCACGAGGGATAATCTTGCAATTCGGTGGAAGAATCGACGACACCGTGACGAGATTACAATAGGCGACACCTGCACTACGCAAGGCTTGTTCGAAGGAGGCCAGTTTTTCTTTGTGGACTCCGACGCCTCGCGTCAGAAACATCTGCGTAGGTACCATCGCGTCTTCTCCTTACTTCGTCCGATCACCCGGGTGACGGACACCTTGTTAACTGAATTGCGCGCCCACAGCAAACTTCATATCGGCACAGGGTCGCTGTTGTACCAAGATTGGCAACGCTTCGCAATATCCTGCGGTAATTTTTCTGACAGGATGCTGAAAAAACCCGTCAGTATCGTTCTCGCATCGAAAGCATCTTCAACGTAGCCCATCGGGACAAAACTGCGCTAGTAGTTCGGGGTGGGCGGGTGAGAAGGCTACGCCTCCGGTGCTTCCATCGGCTGCGGTCTTGCTGAACGGCCATTTTGAGCATCCTGCAGGAGTGTGTTCCGCATGTGCTACACGTGCACACCCTGAAGAAACCTCGCATCCCGTTAGGCGCCGGCAGGCGGTTTGAGATTCAACACCAGCATGCGGGGCTCCGTCATGTCCTCGATCGCAGCCTGAACCCCTTCACGCCCGAGCCCGGAGTCCTTCACGCCGCCATACGGCATGTGGTCGGCGCGAAACGTCGGAATCTCATTTGCAAGCACAGCCCCAACTTCAATGTGGCGAAAGGCATGAAAAATTTTATTCACATCCTGGGTGAACACCCCAGCTTGAAGCCCATAATCAGATTGGTTGAGTACCGTGATCGCCTCGTCGAAGTGGCGGTAGGGGGTCACCGTCACCACCGGCCCAAACACTTCCTGACAAAAGACTTTCATGGTCGGTGTAACGTGCGAGAGCACAGTCGCCTCCATGACCGAACCCATTCGTTTGCCGCCCAAAAGCACACGTGCTCCTTGGGACACAGCCTCCCCGATCCATGTTTCCACACGATGGGCTGCTGCTGGATCGATGAGCGGTCCAACTACCGTCGAATCGTCGCTTGGATCGCCGGCTTTCAGACGCGCAACTTGTAACAGGAGCTTTGTGGTAAAGAGGTCCACGATGGAATGATGGACAAAGATTCGCTGAACGGAGATACAGGTCTGACCGGCATACCCGAATCCGCCGACTGCGCAACGCTGCGCGGCAACTTCAAGATCGGCATCGGGTTCCACGATCACGCCCGCATTCCCGCCAAGTTCCAATACCACCTTCTTCTTCCCAGACTTGGCCTTCAACATCCATCCCACCGCAGCACTGCCGGTAAAGCTCAGGAGTTTGAAGCGAGGATCGGCCACAAGCTGTTCTGCTATCGTATTGTTGCAGGGCAGAATGTTCAGTGCGCCAGGCGGAAGTCCAGCCTCTAGAGCCACCTCACCCAAGAGCAATGCGGTCAGAGGCGCTTGTGGCGCCGGCTTGATCAGAATGGAATTGCCGGCGGCCAGAGCCGGAGCAACCTTGTGTGCCACAAGATTCAGAGGAAAGTTAAAGGGGGTGATCCCAAGCACCGGACCGATTGGAACCCGGCGAAGAATACCGAGATGAGAATCCGTCCCTGGCGTCCAATCGAGAGGGATCACCTCCCCGGGAATCCGCCTCGCCTCTTCAGCCGCAACCGTAAATGTCTGGACAGCCCGATTCACCTCACGCTTCGCGTCGGCAATCGGTTTGCCGGCTTCAGCCGTCATCAGGCGGGCAAATTCCTCACGTCGGTCATAGAGCCTGCCCGCGATCTTTTGCAACGCATGATAGCGGGCATGGGACGGCAAAGCCCCCATTGCGACAGCGGCGTCGACTGTTGATTGGATCGCATCCTCGGCATCGGCGGAGCTCGCATTCGACACCTCGGCAAGCAGGCGCCCTGTAAAAGGATTGTTCACAGGAACAACGGTATCCCCGTGCCGCCACAGACCTCCAATCAAAAATGGACGTGGTTCCTGCACGAGAGATGCCTCGCGGGTGGAGAAGGCTTATTCGGCTGACTCAACCGATGCAGCAGGCACCGCCTCGGAGCTAGCCTCCTGCTGGGCGATACCGGCCTTCGCAATCAAGTCCTCCGTACCCCAATCACGAATCGCCTCAAGCGCGAAGGCCTCGTAGGTCGAGACACCTTGGCAAGTCGGACAATCCGGCATCGGCACCTTGCAATAGAAGACTTCTGACAAGCATGACATGCAGACCCAGTAAGCAGGTTCCCCCGCACGCTGTGGAACAGACCAGAACGATTGTGTTGCAGACATAGGTAATCCTTAGTAAATGATGAACTGACTGCTCTGTGCTACCGCCGTCGACCCCTGAGGCTCTGTGATTTCTCCTTGGGAGCGCGGGGTCGTGGCCAACATGCGATCGATCTCTTCAGCAAAATCTTCGAACGGGACTGCGCCGGGAATCGCGACCGCCGGCTCTTTCTCAGTGGGCCCACCAACCGTTCGGATGAGAATAAAACCGGGGGTGCCGTGAAACCCCCACCGGTTCGCCTCTTGGCGATCCCGAAAAATGGATTCGAGATATTCCCGCTCGTCAAAACACTTCGCAAACGACATCTCGTCTAATCCAATCACCTTCGCGTAACTTTTGAACGATCCCGAGTCTAAGCGACCTCGTTCGCTGAACAACCGATCATGCATCTGCCAATATCGACCCTGGGATCCAGCACAGCGTGCTGCTACCGCCGCCTCAACACCGGTCCCCTGATCCGATCGAGGATAATCCCGATAGACAAACCGCACCTTGCCTGTCTCGATATATTTGGCCTGCAAGCGAGGCCAGGTCTCCCTGAAGAATTTTCCACAATAGCCACAGGTAAAGTCAGAATACTCGATTAAGGTGATTGGTGCGTCGGCGCGTCCTCTGATCCGTCCATCATCCGCCACCGCCCCTCCTCCTGCCTCGGCTAACTGAACGAGGGCCAGCAGCAATGCACCGACAACTGCGTAGAACCACCGTGTGCCCATCATATGCGTGCCATGCGCTTGGCTTTGACGCGCTCCAGCAATCCGACCATGAGGAGTGGCCACACGACCGTGGCATCACTCAACACTTCGGCAAAACGACCGCCTTCATCCGGCGGCACAAACTTTCCCCATGAAATGCCTTCTTGATAGGTGCAACCGCTCAACCCGCCCCAATAATCCGGTTCCGGACAGATGCGCACCCCATACCGGAATCGAGGGGGCGGTATCGTGAGACCAAGCCGCGTATTACTGATCTCAATGTAAGGGCCTACCTGTTGCGCCCAATTGCGAGGCACTCCCCCGCCGATCGTAAAGATCCCAAGCCGCTTGGCCGAGACGACTTGGCCCGCATAACTGTTCAGATCGAGGTAGGGATTAAATGAAGGACAGGATCGATGAACTGCCCGCAACAGATCAAGATCACTGCCCCCGTTTACCTGTTCACGAGTTTGATTGAGTGCTCGACTCATGGCCCAGGTTCCCACATCCAGGCCCATCTCGGAATCGGTAAAGGCGGGGATGAAGATCGGGACTTTTTTCACATACGCACTTTTGAGAATACCCGCTCCATCATATTCTTCCGAAAGCGTCTTCCCTAGTTCACGCGTGAAGATCTCGGAGGAAAGCGTCTGGTCGTGACCAATCCGCTTCATCGTGCGGGAGACGACTTGCTCAACGTAATTAAGGTTGGACTCCATCTCCAGCGTATCGTAGACCCGATTATAGCCCTTCTTGAATAACTCTTCATCGGACATCGATGGATGATGCCGATAGTGTGTATTGCCAACCGACTCACTCAGCCCATGGGCAATCAACGCACCGGTTGAGACGATACCTTGCACCATCCCATGATCGATCATTGCGCTGATGATCTTACCCATCTTGGCAATGGTCATCGCCCCTGCCAGCGTCAACACAACGAAGCAGTCGGGATCCTCGATCATGGCCCAGAGCACTTCGTAGGCTTCCCCCAAGCGCCGTCCCTCGAAGGCAGTCTTTCGCATGGCGGTCAGCAAGTCGTCGAAAGACCTAATCTGCTCCGGGTCGAGAGGCTCAAGCGCTTCCAGACCATCTTTCGCCCCATCGTGAAATTCACGCGTACCCATAAAGCGCGTCTACCTGCTATTGAAGTGAGTGGAGAAACGGCGCATTCTTTATACACAACCAACGATAGAGGCGTCAACGAAGTTGGGCCGCGATACACTGACGCTGCAACCTGCGCGGCAGTACACATGACCTGTTCATCGAACCACCACCGTCGACACAATCTTGAAAGCACGAGACGTGGGTTCAGCGATCTCTACGACAGTACTCAGGAAATCAGCCTGCCTCACTGGCAGTGATCGTACGCGGAACTCACAGGAGAGATTATCCCAGCGCGATGTACTCTATTAATAGCTCTGAGCCCTGCGAGCTTGGTGTGGTGGTCCCAACGGGATTTGAACCCGTGTTTAAGCCTTGAGAGGGATAGTCAGAAGAAATTTCGAAAACCGAGTATTCACGTTTAATTGGGCGGTCTTCCCATATTTGCCCATGGTTTCAGACAGTTGATCGAGGCGG
>DATNCR010000201.1:0-3169 GCA_035607135.1 Nitrospiraceae bacterium | reverse complement strand
ATAGGCAAATGCTGCAGGAACGAGCGCATATTCTGCGTATCCGCCATCGACCTGATACCCGGTAAACCTTGCACGTTCACACAGGTTCTCTCGCCCGCTCGTGCAAAACTCACACTGGCCGCACGTATGCTGCAACCAGGCGATCCCGACTCGTTCGCCGACCGTCCTCTCACTTACACCGACACCCACCTGACTCACAACCCCGACAGCTTGGTGGCCGGGAATGAGCGGAAGCGCGGAGTTGGACAACTCGCCTTCGATTACGTGAAGGTCCGTCCGGCAGACGCCACAGACAGTGATGCGAACCAAGATCTCTCCAGGACCCGGCTCCGGCATTGGAAGCTGACGAAGCTGCAGCGGAGCAGTTCCCACGTCCGCTGTACGCGCCAGAACCATCGCCTTCATCATTGATTGCTCTCAGAAGTATGAGCCACGGTGGGTGACTCTCGGCAAAGACGTTTCTACAGCATCCTATCTGGACCACTCGAATCGGCAGGACGAAACGGACCTCAGTGCGATACCAAGCCAATACTATGCAGGATGCTCAAAAAGGCCGTCCAGCAAGGCCGCAGCCGAAGAAAGCACCGGAGGCGTAGCCTCTGGGCTACGTTGAGGATGCTTTCGAGGGGAGAACGCCGCTGGCGGGCTTTTTCAGCATCCTGCTAGGGTTTAGATTTGATACATTCAATATCCAGCCGTATCTGGACCTCGTCGCCGACGACGAGTCCACCGCTATCCAATGTCTTGTTCCAGACCATACCAAAGTCTTTACGGTTGAGCTTTCCCTCTGCGCTGAAGCCGGCCCTGTCATTGCCCCAGGGATCCTTCGTCGCCCCATTGTAGCGGCCAGCCAGGGTGACATCCTTCGTCACCCCATGCAGCGTGAGATCTCCCACAGTTGTAAATCCTTCTGCGGTTTTCTTGTAGCTCTTCATCTTGAAGGTCATCGTCGGATACAGTTTCACATCCAAAAATTCGGCATTCCGCAAGTGGATGTCTCGTTTGACGTGATTCGTATTCACCGACTCGGCCTTGATCGTGGCCTCAATCGCTGTCACGGTCCCGTCTTCGGCGTCCATGTCGATAAACCCGGTATAGTCCATGAATCGGCCTGTGGTTTTGGAGACGACCATGTGCGCCACGCGAAACTCGATGGTCGAATGTTCGGGATCCAGGTTCCAACGGGCTGGTTCTGCCTGAACCATTGTTGGAAGCCACGCCATGGCTCCGAGCCACAAAAGTACCAACCACATCTGCCCTCTCCTCTTCAACATGAATGACTCCTCTTGGGTGAATCGTATGTATGATGGACTGGGCATGGATCGATTGGACCTATCTCCTCGAAGGCTGGCTCGATGCACCAGACTTGGTGGTGGACCGGCTCCCGACCGACAGCACCTCGCGAGGAGACCGCCCCCGACTCCCGGTTCGCATCCGGACGTGGACGTCTACCGGATCCTCCCCCAACTCACTGGGGAAAGGCAGGAACGGTTGGGCATTGACCACCGCATGGATGCCGGCTTCGTCAATTTCTCGAGCACCGGAGCCTTTCTCAATCTCGATCAACTGGGCTCGGCCATTGGGAAACATCTTAAATCGGACCCTCACCGTTTCACTGCTGGGCCGATGCCGGACCCCGCGGACCTGGCGAGCCCAACTCCGACTAATGAGGTGACTCACCTGTTGCCAGTAAGCCTTTCCCTCCCCTGGGGTGGCAAAGGGGACGAGATCTTCCTCGGCTACGGCGCCCGTTGCAACCGGTTCCACCCCCGATTGCACTTCATCCAAGATGACATCCTCGTACTGGGATTCCTCCGGACGAACGGGCGGCGACTCATTACTCTCATTCTCATTGGCCGGCTCCGAGCGATCCATCGTCACATATACGACACGCTGCATGAACCGTTCAAGTTTGTCCTGACGGGTTCGAGCAAATGTCACTTGGACTCGCGCGGCCCTCGGTGCCACGGTGGTTCGACTCATGAGGATCGGTTCGAGCGTCACAGTCCCCTTCAAGGTCATCGACTCTCCATCCGGCTCAAGGGTGACCGTTTGGGTTTGAAACGCAATCGATTCGCAGGTCGCCACCACGGGAGCCGTTCCCGCTGTCACTCCTCCAAGAACAATCGTCAGCGTGACAGGCTTCCCGGTTTGCGGATCCCCCATCGACTCCGCCTGACTCAACTCGAATTGCGCCCAGCGTTTCGTGGGACTGGACGAGGAAGCCGTCTGTGGCGATGATTCGGAATGCGCTGGTACGATGAGGCAAGGAGAGACGAATGCCACACAACATATGCCAACTAACATCAGGCTTCGGTGGGGCAGAGCCTTCATAGATTGCATCCTACCGATCTCGACGCCCCTTGCGCAACCCGTTTTCCCCTGCAAGGGTAGGCGGAATCGCCCACCTGGTATACAATGAAGTCATGCGTGCACTCGTCAAGACTTCGGCACAACCAGGTTTGACCGCCACCGATAGACCGGACCCGAAGCCGGGCCCTGCCGATGCCATCATCCGTGTGACAGCCACCTCACTCTGCGGAACAGATGCCCATATCTATAATTGGGATCCTTGGGCACACAGCCGCGTCCATCCCCCCAGAATTATCGGCCATGAAATGTGCGGCGAAGTTGTGGAGGTCGGTTCGGATGTGACGCTCGTCAAGATGGGCGATTACGTCGCCGCCGAATCGCACCTCACATGTGGTCACTGTTTCCAATGTCGCACCGGCCAGGCACATGTGTGCAAGAATTACCGCATCCTCGGCGTCGATCACGACGGATCGTTCGCGGAATACGTGGCCTTGCCTGCATCTGTGCTCTGGAAGACTTCGCCCGCGATTCCACGAGAACTCGCCTGCCTCCAAGAACCGCTGGGCAATGCCGTCGACGCCGCCTTAGTCGAGAACCTCACAGGACAGACAGTCTTGATCACCGGCTGCGGACCGACCGGACTCTTCGCGGCCGCCGTCGCACGAACGGCCGGCGCCGCCATGATCATCGCCACGGATGTCAGTGCCTACCGTCTGGACCTCGCCAAACAGGTCGGTGTTGATCACGTGCTCAACGCCAAGACTGAGACAGCGGACCGCATCGCCGCCGCCATTCGCGAGATCACTGCCGGAGAAGGCGTCGACGCCTCGCTCGAAATGTCGGGGAACCCGACGGC
>DATNCR010000157.1:0-11743 GCA_035607135.1 Nitrospiraceae bacterium | reverse complement strand
CCTCAGTTGTCCGCCAGTTTCTTTAACCGTCGGTCCAATGAGAAGCGGGTAAGGCCGAGCTGTTTCGCCGCCAGGCTCTTGTTATAGTTCGCCAGCCGCAAGGTTTCTTCGATGATGGCCTCTTCGGTCTCCCGGAGCGTGTGCTTGCCGACCTGCATTTGAATGCGGATCACAGGGACGTCCCCTTGTGAGACCTCCGTGATCGGTTGCGTGACCTCCTGGTGCAGTTCGCGTGGGAGATAGTTGGCCGTTAGGGTGTGCCCCTGGCAAAAAATCATGGCCCGCTCCAGAATATTATGCAGTTCGCGAATGTTCCCTGGGTACTGGTAGCGCTCCAGCATGGTCCGTGCGTCGAGATCCAGCTCGGGAATCGGTTTACCAAACTCCTGGGCAAAGCGTGTAATCGTTCGCCGGCACAGAGGCAGGATGTCTTCCACCCGCCTCCGGAGCGGGGGAATCGCAAAGGCTACGACATGGAGGCGAAAATAGAGATCCTCGCGAAAGGTGCCACGCCGCACGTCCTTCTGCAAGTCGCGGTTCGTCGCCGTAATCAAACGAAAATCCACGGCCAGATCGTCAGTAGCACCGAGTCTCCGGAACGATCGCTCCTGAATCACACGCAGCAATTTCGCCTGCATCGATAGATCCAGATCGCCGATCTCATCGAGAAAGAGGGTGCCGCCCTCTGCTTTTTCCAGCAGACCGAGCTTCCGTTGCGTAGCCCCGGTAAAGGCGCCGCGCTCGAAGCCGAACAGTTCACTCTCGAATAATTCTTTGGGAATGGCGGTGCAATTGACCCCGATAAACGGTCCTGATGCCCGCGGCCCGTTGTGGTGAATGACGTGCGCGAGAAACTCTTTCCCCGTGCCGGTTTCTCCGAGCAGCATCACGGAGGATTTAGGACTCTCCGCCACCTCTCGCACTTGCTCGAGCATCTGCTGCATGGCCGGACTGCGAGCTTCCAGATTCGTCAGATGGTACTTGCTATCCTGCTGGCTCAACTCAGAATCGAGCCGCTGGCGGAGCCGTAAAACTTCGAGCGCCCGCGAGATCACCGAATCGATGCCCTCCAGATCAACCGACTTGATCATGAAGTCGTAGGCCCCCAGCTTCATCGTTTCGACGGCATCCTGCACGGTCGCATAGGCCGTCAGCATGATCACGGTTGTTGCCGGCGCCAGCTGACGCACATGTTTGAGTGCCTCGAGACCGCTGAGGCCTGGCATCTTCACATCGAGCAACACCAGATCCGGGACGCTGTGTTGCAGTCCCTCCAGCAGCGCTTCACCGGATTCATACCCCACCGCGTGATGGCCTTGCCGCGTCAGCCGTTTCACGATGGCCCCGCGAATCGCTTGCTCGTCGTCGGTCACATAGATCACAGCGGGCATCGTTAGCCTTTCACCAGCTGGACATCTTGGGTAAGAGGCAGCCAAATACTGACGATGGTGCCGGCTCCAACCAAACTCGTCAGATGGATATCCCCACGATGCCGCTCGATAATGTTCTTGCAGATCGCCATTCCTAATCCGGTTCCATGTGGCTTTCCTGAAGTAAAAAATGGTTCAAAGACGCGGGACAATACCTCTGGGGAAATGCCTTTACCGGCATCTTTGACTTGAATCATGATGCCGGGCTGTTCATGGTGGAAGGACTCATGCGCCGTGATGTCTATGGACGCTCCGTCCATGGGAGAGGCATCAATCGCGTTGTCGATGACGTTCAAAAGCACTTGCTCGATCTGATCTCGATCGGCATGCAGATGATCGGCCGCCGCGGAGAAGGACGTTCGGACTTTCAGATGTTTCGCCTGCAGAGGTCCATTCAACAGCTTGAGGACCTCGGTGATGAGGTCCGACAGCACGAATCCAACTAACGCGAGCTTGCGAGGCCTCGCATACTCCACAATCTGATTCACGATCCGATCCATTCGTCTGGTCTCGTGTAAAATCACGTCAATCTCTGCACGTCTCGGATCGGACTTTTCGAACTCATCCAATAGCAGCGATGCGGTCGAGCCGATCCCGACCAAGGGATTCCTGAGCTCATGGGCAATGCCGGCGGCCATCTGTCCCAACGTCGCCAACTTCTCGGCCCGACTTAACCGTGATTGCAGGGAGTCCAGTGCCGTAATGTCGATATTGAACCCCACATAGATCGGATCGGGGGTGTTGAAATCCGAAATCGGCACTCGCCGGCTCAGGATGGTCAGCATGTCGCCGTCTGCATGGACAAACCGGAAGATCATTTCGCACTGCCGGCCTCCCGAGACGGCCCGTGAAAATTCCGACATCACACGATCGACATCTTCAGGATGAATTCGTTGACGGAAGGTATCGGGAAGGATCTGTTCGTCAGGGTCAAGTCCGGCCAAGATTTGATTATGTCGATTGCTGAACGTGACATGCATCCCCTTCGTCGTAAAGATGCCGATCGGAGCGTGATCCACCAGACCGCGGTATCTGGACTCGGAGGCGGATAAATCCTCGTTCAGTTTACGGAGCGACGCCTCGGATTTTACCACTTGATCTAGATGTTCCTGAATCTGCTGACTCATCTCTTGCATCACCCTGGTGAGACCTCCGATCTCGTCATTCCGATCCAAAACAGGGATCGTGGGAACAAGCGCGCCAAAGGAATTGCCCACGGCTGCCGACAGGTTGACAAGAGGGACAGCAATCGATTGGGCGATCAGATAGAGCGCAGTGACGATGAGGAAAAATGTGAGCAGCCCACCGCCTAAAATTGCAAGAAGTGTCGACGTGCGATCCTGACTCATCTGAGCGAACGCATCCAGGGCGCTTTGCTCTTCGAATTTATCGAGTTGTGCCATCCAACTTCGAAACTCGTTCATCAGCGCTCTTCCTCGCCCCTCTTTGATGTACTGGAGCACCACCTCCTTATGGCCAGACTGAAGCTCGCGGATGAGGTCCTCCTTCTCTTCGATGAACCGGGTTACGAAGGCTTCAGCGTCTTTGAAGTGGTGTTGGCGGTCTTCTGACAGTCTCTTCTTCAGTTCCTGTCCGGTCCCACGAAGTCCTTCCAGCGCCTCCTGATAGGGCCTCAGATCCCGGGCATCCTCGGTTAACACATATCCCCGAAAGCCGGTCTCCAAATCGACCACCAGCCGCATGTATTGGGCTGCGGCCTTCTGGGTCAGATAGAGCTCGTTCAGCCGCTCCTCATCCTGCGAAAATGTTTGCAAGTTGTTGTAGGTCACGATACTGACGAGGATGAGGGAGGCGAGAGGGATCGTAGAGATAAGAAGCAACTTATGATGAATTGGAAGATGATTGAACAGGCGGGCGACAGGCTTGTACATGGAGTCTCCGTCGCAGTCTTGTGAGTGCCTAGGATTTAATTCCAGCCCTTGCCAAACATCCCTCTGGTCTGTCCCAACTCTGACACGACCACGCTCACGGTCGACGGGCCGAGGTCACGGGAAAGATATGAGGACTTTTGGTTGACGCTGCAGTACAAGGTTCTTCCCACACACCACATCACCTCTCGATCATGTCCTGCATGTCCTGACATTGCTTATATTGCCAGCATAAGGACACTGCTCAAGAAGAGTGATGGCTTTTGGATCAAGTGCCTCTACTTCCTTGCCGAGTTTCACCCCATATTTTAGGATGAATCGCTTGCTGAGCGACACAATGTCCTCGAGACGGTTTCGGAGTGGTGGCAATACGAACGCTACGCCATTGAGACGAACATACTGATCATCTCGGAACCGCGCAGCCGATACTTCCTGCTTGAGGTCTCGACACTGAAAAGGCAATCACACAAAATTCTACCGGGATGTCGTTGGTTCCTCCTACATGGCGGAGCGACTGATCCCACAACATCCCCAACGGTGTCCCCCATCAGGAGGACAGTGGTGTTCGGATTCTGCTCCACGTGCCGAACGTGCGCGACCTGTCTGACCAATCCTTAGTGATGAGCTTTATCCTTGGATCCGCCCGCCACCTGACGACGTAGCGCGAGATTCTCTAACGCCCGGTTCACGACCGGGTCTACCATCTGGAGGTCCACGGTCTTAATGATGAAATCGTATGCCCCCAGTTTCATGGCCTCAACCGCTTCCTCGACTGTTCCATACGCAGTCAGGATGACGACCATTGCATCTTGTGATTTCTTGCGAAGTGCCTCCAGAATCTCGATCCCCGTTCTTCCAGGCATCTTCAGATCAAGGAGAATCAGATCGGGAAGGCCTTGTTCAACTGCGGCCAGCAGTTCATCTCCGGACTTGAAGGCCTTAACTTGATGCTGGCTCTGAGACAATCGCTTCACAAGTGCGTTAAGAAGCACAGGTTCATCGTCTGCGACATAGATGCTAGCTGGCATTGCGGCACTCCTTTCTATCTAGTTCGGTCTGTATATTGACGCGGTGTTTAGGCAGCCGTGCATCGTCATGCGAACGCGATGGCACTTTCCTGGGCTTTGATGCGATAGGCCAGCGCGTGATCCGAGAGGCCCCGGAAGCGGTCTGTCCCGACAAGGACACAGGTATGCCCGGCTTCGATGGTGCGATCCTGGAAATTGTGCAAATATTCCATCGTGGTGTGATCGATAATCTTTCCCGCCAAAATGAGCATGTAGTTGGCTTTGGTCCCCTCCGGCACCACGATCTTCTTGAGCGCCGCATCAAGTTTCACCAGATTCATGCAGGTGATCGACGACAGGTAGATCTTGTAGGGATTTTTCATCTCGCCCATGGTGCCCCGTAACACCACATTCGCTGAGACCGTCCTCACATCACGAGACCCGGCGCCGTCTCCGATTCGGATAATGGGATTGCCGAACAATTCTTTCAATCCAGCCCCTATCCCACTACCCGGAGACGCCTTGACGACATCCTTCACGAGCAAGACGATCTTCGTGAGCGTGCCCACGATCATGCCTTCCAACAGATCCGAGGTCCACAACGTCACCACAACATTGACCATGGCGATAAACATCTGTTCCTTGCCCACGGCGAAGATCCGCTGGAAAACTTTGTGCGAGCATAGCTTCCAACCGACCCACATGAGCAGCCCGGCCAGGGCCGATTTGGGAATTTGATTGATGAGGGCGGTGGCGAACAAGAGGAAGATCAACTGAAAGACCGCATAATAGAAGTTGGCCCAGAGGGTGCGGCCGCCGACGAGCATATTGGTCGTACTCTTCATCCCCCCGGGGATGATTGTCAACCCACCCAACAGACTGGAAGCGGTGTTGGAAACCCCCATGGCCCGCAAGGTGACATTGGGGTTCGACTTGCGTTTAAAGGGATCTATTTTATCGATGGCTTGAATCGTCGCGAGTGACTCGGTCCCGTCGATGAGGGTCAGCGTGATAATGGTGAGTAAGAGCGGCCAGTATAACTCTGTTCTGGTAAAGGCCTCAGTAAATTTCGGGAAGACAATCCCATGTTCAAAAATATCGCTGGGGACGTGAATGAGGTATTTCTCCTCGACCCCGATGAACCACGCGGTTATGCCAGCCATGGCGATCACGACGAGGGGCACCGGAATGAACTTCGCCCATGCTCCTTTGATACGGGACAGGATGCTCGTTATCACAAAGAGGAGGATTAATGTCGCGGCTCCAATGGCGCAGATCAACGGATTTAACACCATGATCTGTTCGGGAACAGAAATGATGGCTTTGGGAATGGACTTGATGGGCGGGATGATCACCCCGAGAAAGGCAGGGACTTGTTTGACGATGATCAGCATACCGATCGCCATCAACATGCCTTCGACCACCGAGATGGGAAAGTATAGTGCGAATCTCCCGGCGTCGAAGATGCTTAAGATCACCTGGACGACCCCGACGAGACAAATAGCCACCAGCAAGAGTGGATAGCCCACTTCCAAATTTCCATCGCCCAGCAAGATCATGCCGGCTAACAGTGCCGGTGCCAGGCCGGCGGCCGGACCGCTGATCGTGATATAGGCGCCACCGAGGAAGGGGAAGATAAATCCGGCGATGATCGCCGAGATCAGGCCGCAGACCGGCGGGGCCCCGGAGGCGATCGCAATCCCGAGCGAGAGCGGGATCCCCATCATGGCGACTTGCAAGCCCGCCATCAAGTCGTACTTCCAATGCTTCAGCCCCTTCACCCCGTTCTCGGGTTTCTCCATTTTCTCGAGTGAAGCATCCATTGCCAGCGTTTGTGATCCATGCGACGACATGCTGTTCCTCCTGAATTTATCGTTTCCCTAGTGATGTGTTGAAACGATACATGTGTTGTGCTTTCTCAGACAGAGACGTTGATTCATTGTCCCGCTGGCGTGGAGATCTCTCATCATGCAGTCACATCCGATCTGATCCTGATCAATCACGCCGTGATGACTGGGGTAGGCCCATAGCCGTAACAATCTCCCGTTACAGTGCGGCTGAGGGTCTACGCACAACCGATGCCATCAGAGAAGCCTCGCACCAAACACACACAGAAGCTTGGCAATGCCACATTAATGCCTGTAAATACGGCATCTTAAATTAAAATATGGATCATAGGCAATAGGGGTGTGCGAAAGTGATCGATTTATATATGAGCGAACTCGCACTGTGCGCACAGTGCACAATCGCTCATATAGTTGTGTTTATAGAATCTCGCTGGACCAGATCCGCATAGGTTGGACCGGCCCATCATCTCTCTAATTCACCACAGGGCACTGCTGTTCCCGTACAGGTCCTTTGCGCCGCATTAGATGCAAATGTTGGGATGTGGCCGTCGATCTGTTTCCCACAACCGACGCTGGTCTCTTACGGAGTCCCCCGTTGATCACATACCGCCTAGCGATTCCTGGCCGTGCCATGCTACAGATGAAGGGATGCAGCCCTTGCGCGCATTGGAAGAATTGTCATTCGACAACAGCTATGCACGCCTGCCAGAGGTGTGCTATGCCAAGGTGAACCCCACACCGTTTGCCGTGCCTCCGTATCTCGTCGGTTTCAATCCCGCAGCAGCCGAACTGATCGACCTTGATCCGGCGCAAGCGAGGCGACCGGAGTTTGCCGGGGTGTTTGGTGGGAGTCTTCTAGTTCCGGGGATGGAGCCGTTGGCCATGCTCTACTCCGGCCATCAATTTGGGGTCTATGTCCCCCAATTGGGGGATGGGCGGGCGATCCTCCTTGGAGAAGTACGGAACGAACGGGGCGAAAAGTGGGATCTGCATCTGAAAGGTGCCGGGCTGACACCGTTTTCACGCGAGGGCGATGGCCGTGCCGTTCTGCGTTCGACTATCCGTGAGTATCTCTGCAGTGAAGCGATGCATGGCCTGGGGATTCCTACGACTCGGGCGCTCTGTCTCGTCGGGAGCGACGATAAGGTCTACCGCGAGCAGGTCGAAACAGGCGCGATGCTTGTGCGCATGGCGCCGTCTCATGTGCGGTTCGGCACCTTCGAGGTCTTCTATTACCGCAAACAGCACGAGCAGCTCAAGATCCTTGCCGACTATGTCATTGCGAACCACTTTTCCCATCTGGTGGATAGCCAGGATAAGTACACACGATTCTTCTCCGAGGTCGTCGAGCGCACCGCAACGTTGATCGCACAATGGCAGGCCGTCGGCTGGGCCCATGGGGTCATGAACACCGACAATATGTCGATCCATGGCATCACACTCGACTACGGTCCGTTCGGGTTCATCGACGACTACGACCCGGGTTTCATCTGTAACCACTCCGACCACAACGGCCGGTATGCATTCAATCAACAGCCCTATATCGGTCTCTGGAATCTCAGCTGCCTGGCGCAGGCGCTATTACCGCTCGCATCGAAGGAGGACCTTAAAGGTGCATTGGACCGATACACGCCCCTCTGCGAGCGTCGCTACATGGAACTGATGCAAGCCAAATTCGGTTTGAGTGAGGAACAGGAGATTGATGCTGGGTTGATTCAAGATCTCTTGTCACTCATGCAGCAGAGCCACATCGATTACACAAATTGTTTCCGTACCTTGGGATCGTTTTCATCCGAGAATGGATCACACAACGAATCGCTCCGTGACTTCTTTCTCGATCGTGAGGCATTTAATAGATGGGCCAAGCGATATGCCGACCGATTACACAGGGAGAAGAGTAGTGACGAAGAACGATCCTTACGTATGAACCAGGTCAATCCCAAATATGTCTTGCGGAACTACCTGGCCCAGCAGGCCATTGAGAAAGCGCAGCAGAAGGACTACTCAGAAATCGATCGCCTGCTAACCCTGCTGAAAAATCCCTACAGTGAGCAGCCGGGCATGGATGTGTACGCAGCCCCACCCCCCAACTGGGGCAAGCATTTGTCGGTCAGTTGCTCATCCTAAGCCATCTCGAGAGCCCGGCATTCTTTATGCCTTGACTCATGACTAGTACTTCCTCTTCGGGGGGTCGCTCGACTCACTGTCTCGGTGGGTTCATGGGGCGACCCCCCGTTTCACGGCTGGCCTATGATCTTCGCACCACACCGCATCATCGTCCGGTCCCTCGTCCTTGCGCCCCCACCATCTTTAAAGTCGTCCTGCAGTAAACCTCTCCTCTCCGTTGCCCGGCCCCTTCAACTCGTAGAAAACACCTTGCAGTCTCCTCCTCTGTCTGTTGTAGAGTGACAGCCTCTGTCTCTGAGCGGACGACTGGAAGGCAAGCACTCCATGGCAAAAGGAAGTGGAGAGTCGAAGATTGCATTGGTGGGTGTGGTCACCCTCGCAGTTGCGCTCGCCGGCGTGCTGCTGGTGAAAGAGCCTCTGCGCAGCTCGCGGCCGGTAGGGACCGGGTTGGATGTGAAACAGACCACCGGTGAGCAAACGGTGCGTGCCCGGCTGTGGGAAGATCCATTGGCAGCCGTGCAACGGGGAATGCAAGAAGCGTCGCCACCGGCAAGCGGGTTGCCCAAGTCTGCACCCAACCAGTCGGCCGAGTCGTCCCTTGTTCATCGTCTGGGACCACTGCGGTTTGCGATCGCCGACCGAGTCAAGAAGGGTGAGCAGATCACGGTTTTATTGGTCACCATGAGTGGCGATCCCTATGCGGAGAGTACGGAGTCCCGCATTCGAGATCGTTATGCGGTCGGCACTGCGCTGGGCGTGGCCTGCTATGTTCCGGAAGACGAGGGGCATCTCTCGTTCATCGAGGGGAACACTCTAGGCGTCGGTCCTGCACTGCCGTATGAATGGTATCGTATCCGCGAGACCCGGGTCTGTGACGAAGGAGAAGCTCGAGCCAAGAGCACCCTCGTGGTCTGGATCCCCGACGACTCGCTCGATAGAGGTTTTCTGGCCACCCTGACTTCCTTGTCGCAAGCCTTGGTGTGCCAAGAAACAATACAGAAAAGCGGATGTCTCCTCACCGACGACCGGCGCAAGCTGGTCCGTTTGAATCCGACGTTGCAACAGGCCGTCACGTTTAAGCTCGTGGGACCCCGCAGTTCCTCCGCCTTTCGTGAACTCCTGGATGAGGCCGGAGGTCTGTATGGCGAGCCACATACAGGAGTCGGGGTCTGGCCGAACGCGGATGGGACCATCGAGCTCTATTCGCCTTGGGCTAGCACGATGAAAGGGCTCTTGGCCTATGGGTTGAAGAAGGACGGTGGGAAGGGCCCCGTGTGCCAGACATACGAAGCTTGCGAGCAGGAGTTTTATCATCGGCTGGCGGTCGCGAACGTGCGACTCGTCTATGGGATCGGATCCGACGACCGGCTCTTCAATACGCTGATCGAGGAATTGGAACGACGTCAAGTACGGCTCGGTTGGGATGCCGTGATCCTCATTGGGGACTGGGATTCCTTCTATGGTCGAGCATTGCCCATCGAGTTCCGTGCGGCAGCTTGTACGAAAGTATCGACCTTCACGGATGCCGAACTGAAACAGATCCAGGTGCCGTCGACGATCAAGGCCTGGTGTCCCACCGTCCCTCGCGCAATCGATTTGCAGATTCAGCGCCCGGTGGACTATGAGTCCCTGACATTGAACGTCTTCCGGTATAGCTACCTCAGTGGTCTCGATGGTGAAGTGCCGGGTGTCGATAGTATGAAAGCCGCGCGTGGAGAGAACCCCAAAGCCAATGCGAACTTCAAGGATCTCTTGGCCGGTGGGCTGCAGGAACGTTCCGAAGGCACCAGTCAGCTTGATTATGTGCGAGCCTTGGCCACGAGGATTCAGGACGAAGGAGAAGGAGCGAAAGCCATCGGCATTCTGGGCACGGATCCCTACGATGCCTTGCTCATTCTCAAAGCGCTTCGGCCGGCGTTCCCATACGCCGTGTTCTTCACCGTCGATCTCGACGCACGCCATCTTCAAGCCAGCGAGTACAAATGGACCAGGAATATGGTTGTCGCCTCGCCGTTCGGCTTGCAGTTGGACAGCAGTCTGCAACGCGATGTCCCGCCGTTTCGGGGCAGCTATCAAACGGCCACCTACTTTGCCGTGCTTCAGGCAGTGAATCATGTGGCTTGTCGAGTAGAGGGTGATCGGCAACAATCGTCGGTGCCCTGCTCGGCTGGGTATCACGTGGCTATGACTCCGGAAGACCGGGTCTACAACTCGGCTGAACATCCTCGAATCTTCGAAGTCGGTCGAGAGGGGGCGGTGGATTTGAGCATCGTCGATGTCGAAGGTGTGAGGACAATCCATCCGTTGCGTGCGGATCTCGAGCGTACGGACAATCAGGGCCAGCTGAAGCAGGGCGTCGGTCCCGGCGGCGCAACCATGATGGCACTCGTCGGGATTGGGCTCTGTGTCGGTGCGGTGCTCGCCTGGACCAATCAGCGACTCTGGCTGCGGGTCTCACGCTCCTGGCGTTCGTTCGCCGCAGTCGGCCTCTTGCTTCTCATCGGGACGGCAGTCTTTTTGGCCATGGGGGGTGAGACAGCCCTTATGGCCCATCACGATGAAGGCGAACCCTTTTCGTGGACCGCAGGCGTAAGCATTTGGCCCGGTGAATGGCTCCGGCTTCTCGTGGTGGTGTTGTGCCTTATCTTCCTGGTCAAAGGGGCCCGCGATCTGACGAAGAACAGCGATCTTCTCACGAAGGACTTCGTATTTCGCATTGATCAAGGCTCTCGCTCCCGATTTACCCTGAGGACCTGTTGGACCAATCTACAGCGGGTCTATCATCCGGCCGCCACCAGAGCCGCCACCACGGTCGATCAAGCCTGGTCTTGGTACCTCGAAGCGGCGAGCCCGCTGCAGCGGACGGCACGAGTCCTGGTTCTGGTACTGCTCTATCTCGCCATCATGATTTCCCTGGATCACTGGGTCGTTGACGAAGAGATGATTCATCCCTGTCGTGGATGGCTAAGCTGTCGAGTCGACGTGATCATGACGCTGGCCAGCGTGAGCTTCGTGGTGCTGCTGAATCTGGCCGTGTTCGACGAGGTCATGTTGTGCTGTCGATGGATCGGTTGGGTGAACACATCGAGCGGCGGATGGTCGGAGCAGGTGCAGGAAGTGTACTTGCGCGAGTATGGATTGAGCCAGAGTCACAAGGCCGAATTTGACAAACTCAAGTACTTAGCCGGAATCGATCTGATCAGCCGACGGACGGAAACTGTCAATCGCCTCATCCGATACCCCTTCATCGCGTTGCTGATCATGATCGTAGCGCGCAACGACTACTTCGATATCTGGAACTACCCACTCTTATTGCTGCTGGCCTGGGCATTGAATGTCGTTCTGGCACTGAGCGGGGCCTTGTTGCTCTATCGATCTGCCGACCGGGCGAAGGGGTCAGTGTTGGCTGGGCTGAGCAAGCAGATGATCCAAGCCCTCGGACT
>DATNCR010000313.1:0-2599 GCA_035607135.1 Nitrospiraceae bacterium | reverse complement strand
TTTTTCAATATAGTCATACGCCCCCAGCTTGATCGCCTTGACCGCCGTCTCGATTGAGCCATGCCCCGACATCATCATCACTTGTGCCGTCGGCACCAGCTCACGAACCCGGCGCAACGTTTCCATGCCGTCCATTTCCGGCATCCAGATGTCGAGCAGCATCAGATCGGGTGGATCCATGGTATAGACGCGCAGCGCCTCTATCCCGTTCTTGACCACCGTGACCTCATGCCCTTCATCCTGCAGAATGCTGCTCAAGGATGTGAGAATCGACTCTTCGTCATCCACAATTAAGATCGATGCAGACATAGCGCTCCGTTAGGCGTTACACGTAAAGTGTCAGGTGTCACGGAGCAGCAGCGTCCACGGCCGCACTCCTCAATGCGTATCCCTGACGTGATTAGACCGGCAACTCGAAGGTGAACACGGCCCCTTTCGGCTGATTCTGGCTTGTGTGAATTTGTCCCTCATGATCGGTAATGATGCGCCGCACGATCGCCAATCCCAGCCCCGTTCCTGTCTTCTTTCGCGTGAAATATGGCACAAATAGTTTTTCCTGGTCTTCCGGTGCGATGCCCGGGCCTTCATCCGCCACGCTTACGACGGCCATCCGGCGTTTGGTATCATACTTGGTCGACAGCCACACTCTCCCTTTTTGTTGCATGGCCTGAATCGCATTGTCCAGCAGATTGACCATCACCCGCTTGAGCTGCTCCCGGTCGAAATTGAGCGATGGGAGATCGTGGTCCAATTCCACGATCAGCTCCACGTCCTTATGTGCCCCTCGATACAGGATCGTGACTTCATTGATCACATCATGGAGCGATTGATGCGCCATCTGTGGAGTCGGCAGCCGGGCAAACTTCGAAAATTCGTCGACCATATGTTTGAGACTCGTCACTTCGTTGACGATCACGTTGGTGGCCTCATCAAAGATGGTATCGAAATCCGGTGACTTTTCGAAAAACTTTTTCCGTAAACGCTGTGCAGACAATTGGATGGGCGTCAACGGGTTCTTGATCTCGTGGGCCACCCGCCGCGCCACTTCCTGCCAGGCCGCGACTTTTTGTGCCTTGATCAACTCCGTGAGATCTTCGAATACCAGCACGATGCCGAGATCCTTATTCGCTTCGTCCTTCATACGCGACCCATGAAGCCCGATCGTCAAAAATCTGCCGTCTATCTCCATCTGCCCCTCCAGAGCCAGGGTATCGCGCTGATCGGCCAGCATCCGATCATACACTGTCTGGAACAGATCGAGTTTCAACTCTTTGAACGCCTCATTGGCAGGTCTGTCTCGGAAACGATCCGCCGTCAGCCCGAGAATCCGTTCACCGGAGGGGTTGAAGTTCGTGATCAGCCCGTTCTTATCGATCGAGAGCAAGCCCGCGGCGATCGCTCCGACCACCGTCTCGATGTAGGCACGGCGGCGATCAAGTTCAAGATTGCTGAGGCGCAGCGAGATATTGGCCTCTTCGATCTCGGTCTTACTCCCTTGCAGATCCGACGTCATACGGTTGAATGAGTCGATGAGTGTGCCGATTTCATCGGTGGCCTTGGCCTCGATCCGGACAGAGAGATCTCCTTGGGCAATGGTCTCCGTCGCTTCAGCCAACCGTTGAATCGGCACGGTAATACTCCGCGCGACATAAAACCCAAACCAGGTCGCCCCGAACAGGATCAGCACCGTGATCACGGCGACGAAGAGATACGCGCCTGCCTTAATGGGATTCTTCATGGCCTTGGTCTGCTTATATTCGTCGTACTGGTGGCCGATCCCTTCCATTTTCGCCAGCAACGATTCAGGCACATAGGCCTCGACAACGACCACGCCACCGATCTCGCCGGCACGCCCGCTCGCAGCAATAGGGGCGGCAGCCCGTACTAAACGCCCGGTTTGGGCCTCCTGCACCGCATTCACCTCTTGCTTCCCATTGATCACTTGGAGCACCAACTGGCCGATCGGCAAATCGAGAGCCGATGAGGGCACGTCGAGATCCAGTGCCTTCGTGAGGGTTTCCATTTTCGCCGAGAAGACTTCAATTCCGGCCACACCGAACTCAGCCCGCTTGCGCGCCATCGCGGCCACCAGCAGGTCGCGTTGTTCCGCGAGCAACATATCTTCCCGGTAAATCTCATGGCTGATGGCTCTGGCACTATTCACGGCCAGGGTAATGTGACCGGCATGTTGCATTCGGGCCACGTCATATGAATCCCGCATGACCTGCTCAATCTGATCGCTGAACCACACATCCACAGCCTTATTCACCAGCCCACTTGCGACCAATGCGAGGAGTACCGTTGGAATGAGCGAAAACCCGATGAAGGCCGCCACCAGCTTCGTTCGAAATCCAGATCCGAATAGTCGATGCCGCCGCTCGAAGTAGGCTTTGATGAGGTTGCGGGAGAGTAGCAGCAGCAGGACGACAAACCCAATCAGATCGAGGTTGAGCAGGAGGAGGACAAACGCATAGCTGGTTGTTGGCAGAAAGGAATCCGTTTCCTCGCCGCCGGGAATGATGACTTGGGAATAGTAGAAGGTCAGCGCCAGACAGGGTATGAGAAGAATGAGCACGATCCAGACCGGCCGAAAATGCAT
>DATNCR010000144.1:0-13452 GCA_035607135.1 Nitrospiraceae bacterium | reverse complement strand
AGCGATCCGGCTCTGGTATGGGCATAGTCTTTTAGGTTGATCGTTTCGAGGTTGTGCGCGATGCGTTCCCGTTCTTCGGCTGTCGATTTCCCTAATAGCGTGGGGAAGACCCCTTTGCTCTTCCGTTTCAACGACAAATCGAGATTTTCCCACACAGTCAGATTGCCATAGATGGACGGGGCTTGGAACTTTCGTCCGATGCCGAGCTTCACGATTTCATCCGCCTGTTTCCCGATCAGTTCCGTGTCTGCGCCGAAGACGACGCGGCCGGAGGCCGGTTTCGTCTTCCCGCAAATCACATCCAACAGCGTAGTCTTTCCCGCCCCGTTCGGCCCGATGACGACGCGCAGTTCCTTAAAGTTGACCATGAAGGTCAAATTGTTCAACGCCTTGAACCCGTCGTAATCGACAGTCACGCCATCGAGGTAGATGATGGAATTTTGAAAGGAACTTTGCTCGGCCATCTTAGCGCTTCCCTTCAGAGGGCGCCGCTGCCTTCCCGTTTCCCATCCGCTCTTTCAACTTGCGCATGATCCCAATGAGCCCGTCCGGAAACAACAGCACGACGACGACAAAGAGCCCGCCGAGAATGAAGGGCCAGAGTTCAGGGAAATAATTGGTGAGTACGCTACGACCATAATTCACACTCACAGCCCCTAATACGGCCCCGGCAAGACTACCACGGCCACCCACAGCCACCCAAATGACCATTTCAAGCGACGGCAACACCCCAATCTGCGCCGGCGTGATGATGCCGACCTGAGGCGCATAGAGCATCCCGGCCAATCCGGCCAGTGCCGCGGCCACGACAAAGACGAATAATTTGTAGGTGGCCGGGGTGTACCCGGAAAAGACGACACGCTGTTCGCTGTCCCGTACGGCGACCAGCACGCGTCCGGCCCGGGAGCGAATGATCCAGCGGCACAAGAGATAGGCCATGCCGAGACAGAGCACCGTGACAATATACAAGACCCGCTGTGTCTCGGGATCGGAGAGCCGATAGCCGATCAACTGCTTGAAATCGGTCAATCCGTTCGTGCCCCCGAGATTCGTATCGTTCCGGTTAAAGACCAACCAGGCGGCGAGCGCCAGCGCCTGCGTAATAATCGCGAAATAGACACCTTTGATACGGCTGCGGAAGGCGAAAAATCCGAATATGAGTGCGAACAACATCGGCACCAGGATCGCGCCGATGACCGCGACCGGAAAACTGTAGAAGGGTTTCCAGAAGAGCGGCAGTTCTTTGACCTGATTCCACACCATGAAGTCCGGCAAATCGCTCCCGTAGACGCTCTCTTTTCCAATCGTGAGCATCATGTGCATACCCATGCAGTACGCGCCCAATCCAAAAAATACGCCTTGCCCCAGGCTCAAAATCCCGGTGTAGCCCCAAATGAGATCGAGTCCCAGGGCCAGAATCGCAAAGGCGAGAAATTTTCCGAATCGATTCAAACTGAAATCAGAGAGGTGTAGCCAGGAATCCTCCGGCGGCAAGACGTTCAGAAGCGGCATGGCCACGAGTAGGATGAAGCCGACGATCCAGAAGGCCAGACCTCCGCCGCCTGGAGCGACCGACCCCGATTCTTTCGATACTGTCATAGTCTATCGCTCTAAGTTCCCAGCGGCCTCACAGGGCCATTCAACAAGGCGCCGCACTGCGGCGAACCTTCCTCTCACATCTGACATTTCACGGTGTGCAGTTGCCGGTTAGGAGTCGGCATTCCGTCCCTTCATGGCAAACAGTCCCGACGGCCGCCACTGCAAGAACAGAATCACCAGCACGAGAATGAACACCTTGCCATAGACGGCGCCGAAGCTCGGCTCGATCAGCTTGTTCAACCCACCGATTCCAAGCGCGGCCACGATCGTGCCAGCCAGTTTCCCGACCCCGCCGGTCACCACCACCATGAAGGCATCGACAATGTAATTCTGGCCGAGACCAGGATCCACATTGCCGACTAACGTAAGAGCCCAACCGGCAACGCCGGCGAGACCTGATCCAAACGCAAAGGTATAGGAGTCGACTTTTCGCGTAGGGATGCCCAGACACGCACTCATATTACGGTTCTGCATCACGGCTCGAACACGCAGGCCTAAACTCGAACGAAACAGGGCCAAGTAGATGCCCAGGACGCAGAGGATTGACAACCCAATAATGAAGATTCGATTGAACGGAAAATAGACCCCAACCATGACCTGCGCGCCGCCGCTCAGCCATGTCGGGGCAATCACCGCGGTCAAGTCGCCGAAGTAGACGCGCGCCGCCTGCATCAAGACCAAACTGACCCCCCAGGTCGCCAGCATGGTCTCCAGCGGACGGCCGTACAGAAACCGAATGACGGTGGCTTCAAGCACCAATCCGAAGGCGGCGGCGGTAAGAAATGCCACCGGCATCGCGGTCAGAAAGTACGACTCGAACATGGAGGGAGGCAGATAGGCCTTGAAGATTTCTTGGGTGACGAACGTCGCATAGGCGCCGACCATCATCAGCTCACCATGGGCCATATTGATGACACCCATCAAACCGAAGACGATCGCCAATCCCAACGACATGATCAACAGTACTGAACTGAGGCTGATTGCGCGAAAGCAGGTTTCAATCGCGTTCGACCAGGAACCCCAGATCTCGATTCGATGGATCGCAGCGGCGGCGGCCGTTGCCACCGCCTTCTGCGATTCAGTCGCTTCCGCGCTCTCACCGGCCGCGACCAGTTTCTTCATGGCCGGTACCCCGTTCTGACTGCGGAGTTCGCCGAGCGTATCGGCTGCAGCAATTTTGACCGACGGATCGTCCGACGTAAGCTTGAGCAGCGCCGAGGACTCTTCCATCGTATAGCGCACCCATTTGTTCGGCTCGTTCACCGCGGCGGAATCCAGCCACGGAATCGCCCAGATCCTACCGGCTGAACCGAGATCCGCCGCCGCCGATCGGCGCACGTCGGTGCTGGGACTGGCCAGGTTCGCTCGATTCTTGAGCGCGTCCATGAGCGGCTTGAGGGCCTGCCGGATGCTGCGGTCTGCATTGGCACGGATTGCTTCCAACCGCGGAACGAGGCTGGCATCGCCCTGATCGATCAGGACACGAATCGCAGCATCGCGAACGGAGTCGTCCTCGCTGGTGACCTGGGCGAGGGCTTGCTCGATAGAAGTCACAGGAGACGTAGCCGGGGGGGCGGTGACAGGCCCATCTGCTGCGATAGTCCAGCTTGGTCCGGAGAACAAGAACAGCCCACTGATGCCCAGTGCTGCAACAGCCCGACCCAGAGAAATCATCATGATGGTGACCTGCGCCTCCACAAGACACACGAATGACGTAGACCTTTCGTCCCGTCAACCGCACTTCCCGCGCACGGTAGAGGGGGCGATGCCCCCTCTACCGTGACGGACTATTTTTGATAGGTCCCTTGATGACCGACCCAGTCGCAGCCCTTGTCCGGATTCGTAAACTCGCTCCAGGGTTCCGGCTTTACCAGTCCCTTCGAACGGGAGACCACCTTGAACTGCCCGTCCGCCAGGATTTCACCGATGAGCACCGGTCTATAGGTATGGTGATTGGCGGCATCCATCATGATCTCACCACCCGGGGCCATGAACTTACTGCCATAGACCGCCTTTCGGACCTTGTCGACGTCGGTTGACCCAGCCTTTTCGACGGCTTGCTTCCAGATATACACGCCGAAGTACGCGGCTTCGATCGGATCGTCCGTGACCCGCTTCTCGCCATCAGGCAGATTGTTCTTCTTGCAGTAGGCCTTGAAATCCGCGACGAACTTCTTATTCTGCGGCGTATCGACGCTTTGATAGTAATTCCACGCGGCCAAGTGGCCGACTAATGCCGACGTGTCCATCCCTCGCAACTCGTCTTCCGCCACACTGAAGGCCATGATCGGAGCATCTTCGGCCCGTAAACCTTGGTTCGCAAACTCCTTGTAGAACGGGACGTTACTGTCTCCGTTGATTGTGCTGATCACGGCAGCCCCTCCACCCGCGGCGAATTTCTTGAGTTTGCCGCAGATGGTTTGATAATCCTGATGGTGGAACGGTGTGTATTCTTCCATGATGCTGTCCGCCGGCACTTTCTTCGCCAGCAGCATCGCCCTCAGGATTTTGTTCGTGGTGCGGGGATACACGTAATCGGTACCGAGCAGATAGAACTTGGTGAATCCGCCCCCCTCTTTACTCATCAAATAATCGACCGCCGGCACCGCCTGCTGATTCGGAGCGGCGCCGGTGTAGAACACGTTGCGCGAACACTCTTCTCCCTCGTACTGCACGGGATAGAAGAGTAAGCCGTTATTCTTCTCGAACACCGGCAGCACCGACTTGCGGCTGACCGAGGTCCAACAGCCAAAGACGACTGCCACCTTATCTTGCAGCAGGAGCTGCTTGGCTTTTTCGGCAAAGAGATCCCAGTTTGAGGCCGGATCGACCACGACCGGCTTGATCATCCGGCCCATCACCCCGCCCTTCGCATTGATCTCTTCCACCGCCATCATGACCGTATCGCGGAGCGAGACTTCGCTGATCGCCATGGTGCCGCTCAGCGAATGCAGGATACCGATCTTGATCGGTTCCTTGTCTGCCGCGTAGGACAAAGCCCAGTTGCCCAAGTTACCGAGCAAGGCGGCAACCCCGACGCCGGCCACGACCTTGCCTCCTTTAACCAGAAGCTCACGCCGGGAAGGGCCGACCTCGCTTGCATCAGCCTTATCTGCTTCGACCGGGCTTGTCTCATTATTTGGTTTCTTTTCTTCCATCGTCGGACTCCTTTCACTAACATAAGAAGTTATACAAGCTCGGAACTCGACGCCGTTGTCTCCCATATCCTCTGGCCGACACGATGGACGTCGTTGTCCACCGTTCAATCCGTGTGGTCGGCACACGTTCTCGCAGATGAGCAACTATCACGAGGAATCATCGTCTCTCCCACAGAGATGGATCCTTTGCGGGAGGCAAAAAGCACATCGCAGCCTTTCCAGACGCGTCGCAGTTCCGGCGAATTCCCACTGTGATGAGGCCTGAACCCCGACCAAATTAATGCCCGTAACCTATATGCTGAGAGCAATGATAAACCCACTAGGCATCTCCCTAGGAACGTGAGGCAATTTCCCTAGGAGAAACCAGCGCCAATTATTCATGGGCGTTTCTGCTGCAATCGCTGACCCGCAGCGATGACAAGGCGATCGAGAGACAGGCGCGTGACTCAGCGCCGTGTTGCCTCGACCCGTCAGGAATGACTGTGGCGTGGGGGGACGTTGTGCAAGAACGAGAATAGGCTGCGCGGGCTGTTACTCCGGTGCGAGGATGCCATGGACGAGGGCGTATTTCGTCAGCTCCGCCGTCGTGTGAAGATCGAGTTGCGTCATGATCTGCGATTTATGAAACTCGACCGTCTTCGGTGAGAGATTGAGGGTCGACGCGATCTCCTTGACGGTCATCCCTTCGGCAACGAGTTGCAACACTTCTCGTTGGCGGGCCGTCAAGGACTTGTCCTGCAGGACAGGCGGCCGCCCCCGGCTGATGACCGACTGCACGAGACCCTTCGCAACCAAGGGGGTGACATAACATTGTCCGTCCATGACTGATTGGATGGCTTGGCGTAATTCTGAACCGGCGGATCGTTTGAGCAAATAGCCGGAAGCACCAGCCTTGAAGGCTTCATTCACGTAGGCCGGATCGTCGTGCATTGTCACGAAGATCAAATGGGTACGGGGCAGAATCTTCTTCAGCTTCCGGGCGGCATCGACCCCGTTGAGCTGCGGCATCGAGATATCGAGCGTGATGATGTCAGGTTCAAGTTCCTGGGCCATTCGAAGCAGCGTACGGCCATCCTCCGCAGCGCCCACGATTTCGCACCGATCCTCCAACAGTTTCCGGAATCCGTCCAAGACCAGGGTATGGTCGTCACCCAAGAGAATTCGAGGCCTGCTCATGCCACCTCCTCCGGAACGAGCACCACCACCTGAACCGTCGTTCCCTTCCCCACGGCTGACACGACTTGTAAATCTCCATGAACCAAGGCAACTCGCTCTTTCATGCCGAGCAACCCCAGTCCATGGGGTCCATGCCGGGGTTGTGCAGCGTCAAATCCCACTCCATTATCTGTAATCGTGACGGTCAGCCCGGATTGTGACCGAGTCATCTCCACATCGACTCGAGACGCCGCGGCATGGCGAGCCACATTGCTGAGGCTTTCTTGGGCGACGCGATAGAGACAGGTTGCGATCTCCTGGGGGATGGTGGAGGGAATATCCTTGTGTCCAAAACTCCCCTGGATATGGCTTCGCGCTGTGAACTCGTCCACCAACCTTTGCAGGGCGATCGGAAGGCCGAGGTCATCGAGAATGGAGGGATGAAGCTGATAGGCCAGATGACGCACCACATCAGACAACTCCACCACCCGGTCTTGTATCGCGCGGACGGCGCCGCCCACATGAGCTGAGGAGAAGCTGAGCTGCCGTTCGACCGCTTCGATATCCATGGCAAGCAACGCAAGCCGTTGATTGATATCATCGTGCAAATCACGCGAGATCCGGCGCCGCTCATCCTCCTGCACGCGCAACAGCTGGAGCGCCAGCTTCTGCAGGGCTTCCCGGCTGCTTTCGAGTGACGCTTCGGTTTGCATCCGTTCAGCGACTTCCGCAAGCAACGATTCGTTGACAGCCGCCAGCTCCTGCGTTCGAACCTGCACACGTTTATCCAAGGCCTCGTTGAGTCGCTGCAGTTCCTCTTGGTACATGCGGCTCTGCTCCTCCGTCTGCTTCCGCACTGAGATATCCCGAACGAACGCGCTGAACGTGTAGATCCCCCCCTGCCCCAAGGCCGGCGAGATCGCCAGTTCGATTGGAATCTCGTGCCCGTCCCGGTGCGCGCCTGTGATTTCGATACGTCGGTTCAGTATCGGACCTGTGCCGGTTGCGAGGAAGTGACGCAATCCCCGTTCATGGGCTTCCCGGTGTTGTGCAGGGATGATGGTGTCAGAGAGGAGTTTCCCGATGGCCTCTTGCCGTGACCAGCCGAACATCTGTTCGGCTTGAACGTTCCACTCGGTGATGTACCCAGCGGCGTCCATCCCGACGAAACCATCGAGCGCCATTTCCACGATGCGCCGGGTGTGTGCCTCGCTCTCACGCAGCGACATTTCAGCCTCTCTGGCGAGCGCACGTTCCTGCTGTGCATGCTGATATTCCTTCCGCACGCGTTTCACGGTCCACACCAAAAGCCCAAACGTGGGAACCACCACCGCGCCGCCCGCCAGGCCAAGGTTCCAGAGCACTTCTCGAATCGGCGCCAACACGTCCTGCCGATCCATGCGCATCAGCACCGTCCAATGTATACCCTCATGCCCGCCACGGGCCGGAGGCCTGGCATAACCGGTGATGACTGACACGTGCCGACGCCGGTGCTCCTCCTCGATGTAATTTGAGAGGGAGCCCTCACTGACCAGTGCCGATGGTAAGCCGAGTTGTTTGAGATTGACGAGGCCCTTATGCTGGAGATCCGAATCAATGAAGGCCACCCCCTTGTCGGTCAAGAACTGGTACTCCAACGCTCCCCAAAATCCCTCCCGCTGCCGGAAAGCCAGAAGGGTCCCCGTCATGATGTTTTCCAGACCAGGAATGCCCACCCGCGTCGTGACGGCCCCCAAGAATTCCCCGCGCGGTCCGGTGATGGGAGCGGTCACAGCTATCGCGTCTGGGCCACCCATCACCGCGAATGGCTCCACGTCCCCCATATGGACCCCTTTCCCATTACGCACGGCCTGAAACCAGGATTGTGCACTGTAATCACGCCCTATCGTGCTCGGGTCTGTGGCAACCACAATCTGTCCTCGCGCGTTCGTAGTACCGATCCAGAGATAATCAGGATACGCGGTCTTCATCCGTGCGACATACGAAGATTGAAACTCAAAATTGTATGGCTGCCCACTGAACACACTGGCCATCATCACGGCATCGGCATGCCGTTCCATGAGAAATCGGTCTACTTTGTCCGAGACTTCGGAGGCTGAGAGGGCCAGGGTTTCGCCTGCTGTGGCAATCATGCGGGTTTCGATGTAGCGGAACGCAATGGCGCCGATCATCAGCATGACGACCGGCAGCAGACTGATGAGGATCAGCAGCCAGGAATACGGGCGGGGGGCCGTGGCTTCAGACTTCGTCATTCATTCCCTTCGCCAGGTTGCTGCGCCGTATCAATTTGGGCGCTTATAATCGGAGTCTATTGCCCTCCTGTCAAGAGGCTATTCGCCCATCATGAGCGTACCGCCACGACGATGGCGAGCCGGATGACCATTTCCGATGGTGTTACTTGGACTCTTCAGGGCTCGTTCCCGGGCGAATAGGCTGTCTTAGAAGACTCTGGGTGAGCGGGTGAGAAGTCCGAGATTTTCGGGGCACCCCGCTCTAGCCTATGCAAGGGAAAGCCGAAACCCGCACAGCGGATTTCGGCTTTCCCTGACTAGGAGACCTGTTCGTAATAGCAGACCTTCTAATACTGCAACTGCAAGGCCACAGTGAAAGAATCGACGTGCGGAGTATTCGTCCCAGTGATGCCAGTCAACGCAGGAGCACCAGCAGAGGCAAGATTGCCATGCCGCCACCACGTCGAGATGCGTGCATTGTGACCGGAAATGACGTAGTTCGTGCCGGCTTCAAATTCATCAAGTGCGTTGGAATGCACACTATTTACGAAGGTATATCTCCCATAGGGCTGGAATCTCCCGATCCCGACCTCGTTTGGAAACAGATACAGAGCATACGCGGTGAAGGATGTCCCGCTAAATATAGGAAAGTTGGTGAAGCCTGGAGCGGTGGATGCATCCGAAAAGGACGCGAGGTTCCCTGCCCAGTACCGTTTGTATTCCGCATTGAACGTGAATACTCCGTTGTTGTTCGGAAGGACTTTCTCAAACAGGATATCGCTCACAACAGCCCCGAAAGGGGCTGGATTTAACAATGAGCCGGCTGCGGCATTCTGGTATTCTCCCCCTACCGCGATCGCGAGAATATCCCCGGCAGTCCCGTAGTAGGTACCACTGGTATAGTAGCCGGGATTCTTCTCCTCGTTCAGCAGGTTCAACGTTAAACGTCCCGCGTACTTCAGGCTGTTTCGTTGATTAGGTCCGGTGGCCGAGCCTGACCGTGATCCCGTAAACACCCCCGCGGCATATTGCAGATGAGTTCCGCCTGGATGGATTTTTCCGAAGAAGGTCACGCCATTGTCGCGGCCATACATACCAGCACCACCTGCGCCAAAATTCGTGCTGAAGTCAGCTGGGTTAAGCGGCGTCCGAAAACCATCGTAGACCGCGTGATAGAAGGGTCCATTCAGTTCGCCACGCTCTGTCGGCACCAACATGCGCCCGAACCAGACGTTCACTGGCTCACTAATCTCGAACTTCCCGATGATATCGAGCACGCCCATACCGGAATTACTTCCAAATGTATTTGCAGTCGGCGGACCCGCAGCTTGCCCTGAACGGGGACAGTTAAAACATTCGGTATTGAACTCGAACCCAACGTACTTATGGATCTTTCCGTTTATATAGATACGAGCGTTATCGACGGCGAAATCGTTGCTCCACTGTGAACCGCTCGCTGCGTGATCTTCTCTCGCAGTGAAACTGGTCCGTGTACCCATCCCAATGGAAATCCACTTGTCGTCGTCGGCCTTGATCGTGCCTGCGGCGTATGTGTTGGGTACGGTGGTTGCCATCCCAGCCACCAGCGCCATGGCGGCTCCGGCAACTGCAAACAGTTTCCACCGTCTATTGTGATCGATCTTCATGGTTTCAGCCTCCTAGTGAGTAATGAAGAAAGAGAAGCTCAGAAGGAGACGCCGTTGTCTCTTGTGCACCCTGGCCGGCTCGATGGACGTCGTTGTCCACCATTCAATCCGTCAATCCGTGTGGTCACCACACGCTATCGCCGGTGAGCAACTGTCACGAGGAATCGTCGTTCCTAACACAGCGAGGAAAATTGTACGGGAGGGAAAAAACTTCTTCGTCGTTCCACATGGGTCTCAATCTGGCGAACACCCAGCTTGTTGAGTCCCCTCCCGCCCATGACCTCTCCCATAATCTACTGTTCGTCCGAAACAAGACGGCGAGCCACAGTAGCACCATGCGGATGGCTATCTGCAGGAAGGATCCGGCACTTCTTCATCATCGAGCCCCATATGGGTACATACATCGACGACTGGACCCCGTCCCAATTTAACGCCGCGTAACCTATAAGCTCAGACGAACAATAAACCCACTAGGCATCTCCCTAGGAACGTGGGGCAATTTCCCTAGGATAAATCAGCGCCGATTCTTCATTGGCGTCTCGGCTGCCATCGTAGACTCTCAGTCTTGACCGTCGGCGGGCAGGCGTAACGCGGCGAGACAGTGCCGCGAATCCTCTCGATCGACCACTGGCGCGTAGGAACGTTGAGCCGATGCAAGTCGGAGCAGGCTGTTACTTCAATGCGAGAAGCCGCTGGGCGAGAGCTCAGTCGGCAACACCACAAACGAAGACATGCCAATAGTCTTGAGAAGGTTGTCGGTGTCATCGCCCTTTCAGCTATGCTAGACTGTCGCCTTCTATAGAATGTACGGATCAATTATGTCTCATCATAATCGACGTGCGCTTGTTCTTCTCAGCGGAATCACCCTGGCGTTGTCCGCCTGTGCGACAGGGCCTGAGCTGGATGTCACGATCCATGAGTCCGAACACGGTGCGGTCTATGTGGAACGGTTTGCCGATCGGTCCTTTCAGGCTTCCCACCCCATGAAGGTATCAGCCGATATGATGACGCGGGTACTTCGAGGTGTGGTCGTTAAGGATACTGGAGGGGTCTTGGGAAGCCTGGTCGGAAGCAAGCCGCAAACCATGCAAGCGTTTGGAAACGAGGACGTTGAGTACCTCGCCCCACTCCTGGCCGACGGGCTCGCTCGAGCGGCATCGGACCAGCAGGTTGGATTTCGCATCGTTCAAGTCAGCGAGCCGGTCTCTCCGCAAGCCGGTGGACTGGCTTTCTGTGCGTCTTCTGTCCGTTTCCCCGGTGCCTGTTCATCGGACCAGCCACTACTCACAGAAGGTTCGCTATACGTCTCCGGACGGTCACTGCATGTGACCTTGACCGAGTTCCGCCACCGGCTGGAACCGGGCGAAACAAATAGCAAGACCGCTCCGCGCATGTCCAATTCGAACGGATTGGCGAATCGCACGGTGCACTTCGTCCCGGAATCCGCCGCTCGCTCAACCGACGCAACGCTGGTGATCGACTATGACCTGCTTGCCACAATGCCTGCCGCGCCTACCGCATCGGACATGCAACCGACTGCCGCTCAGGCACCAACGCCCGCGACGGGGAAACCCAGTCAGCGAAACACCGATGTGGACGAGCTACGAAAGGAGTTGCAGGATATCAAGAAGAAACTGGTAGAGCAGGAAGCGGAACGGAGCCGTTCAAAACCGTGAAACGACGCGTAACGGGTTGATCTGGATTATGCGGCGACTGGATCTAACCCCGCTGTTTCTCAGCCCGCTGGTCGAGTTCTGCCGCTAAGAGTACTGCCTCGGCTATCTCTCGCATCGACTTCCGCAAATCCATACTTTGCCGCTGAATGAGTTTGAAGGCCTCTTCTTCAGTCAGCCTCCTCGAGCGCATCAGGTACCCCTTAGCCCGCTCCATAAGCTTCCGAACCGCCAGGGCCTCCTGCATCTCGAAAGATCTCTCAACCAGGGCCGTATGTTCGATAGCGATAGCGGCCTGATTCGCAATGGCCTGGAGCAACTTGACCTCTTCGCTGGTAAACACGTGCGGGAAAGACGTGTAGCTATTGATCACGCCCATCGCCTTCTCCCGCACCATCATCGGTACCGAGACCAATGAGCATAGCCCTTCCTGCTTGGCCATATCCCGATAGATATAATCTCGATCTGTGGTGACATCGGCCACGATAATCGGCCGACGATCTTTCACCGCGCGGCCACTAATGCCCTGCCCCACTTTCAGGTTCGGCTTGCGGCGGTACTGTTCGCTGAGGCTCTGCGTCGCCTCGATGCGCAGTTCCCCGCTGGCTTCGTCCAACAACATGATCGAGCAGATCTTGGAGTTCATCATTTGCGCAGTCATTGTTACCAGGAGTTGAAGCACATCTTTAATCAACCGATTGGACGCCACCGTTTCGGAGACCTGCGACAACGTTTCCACTTGTAAGGCTTTGCGTTGCATTTGATCGTAGAGCCGCGCGTTCTCAATCGCGCCCCCGACTTGATTAGCAATCGTCGACAGTAACGCAATCTCATCTGCCTGATAGCGCCGTGGGCGTTTATGTTGGACGTTGATTACGCCGACCACTTCCTTTTTGGCCATGATCGGTACGGAGACAAAGGCTTGATGGCGGTCTTCTGGCAGGTTATGGAAAAACTTGAACCGTGGATCGTCGTTCGCGTTGCTCGGAATGACGACACGCGTTCGTTCCTGAGCCACCCACCCAGTGATACCCTCTCCCAAACCGATTGTGATGCGGCCAATCAATTTCGGATGAGGGTTTTTCGAGGCGCGAAGAATGAGTTCGTCTTGGTTATCCGACAAGAGATACAGGAGGCAGGCATCGGCTTTCGTGACTTCGACCACGACTTCGACGATATGTTTGAGAATGGCTTCGAGATCCAGTTGGTTGCTGATCGAGGCGGAGATCCGATGGAGCACATCAACTTCGCGTGTTTTCTCCCGCAATGCCTGTTGGAGATATGCGACAGAGGGCGTGCGTGTGGTCGTCATAGAGATCTACCTTCGTGCACGGACTTTTCGCCGGACAGGATGTTTGCCCGACAGACGGCCACTCGACAGTCGCCTCCGACGGCCATGCGTGCTCCGAAACCACGCTTCGCACACCTGCTGTTCGATCGGCCGAATGATCACCTCTCCAATCCGCACCGGCCATACCCCGATGACCCGCCCACCGATCACCTTCTTGTCATGTTGCATGGCACCCCAGAGGGACGTAAAGGATGCCCATGGGACCTGTTCGGATAACCCAGCCCGCTGGACCAGACTCCTGATCCGTTCGACAACGTCTCGCCCACACAGGCCCATATAACAAGCCACATCGGCTTCTTGCACCAATCCGATCCCAACTGCTTCACCGTGAATCAACCCACGGTAGCCTGCGAGTGACTCCAGTGCATGCCCGATGGTATGGCCGTAATTGAGAATCCGTCGACGGTCCGACTCCCGTTCATCTGCGGCAACCACCCGCGCTTTGATTTCACAGGATCGTCTAATCGCGTGAATTACCGGCTCGTCCTTAAGTTTCAAGAGCGGCGAAATTTCCTGCTCCAGATAGGCGAAGAATTCTTGATCGGCGATAATACCGTATTTGATCACTTCGGCTAACCCGGCAATCCATTCTCGGAAAGGCAGGGTGCGCAACGTATGCGGGTCGATCAATACCGCGCG
>DATNCR010000141.1:0-13259 GCA_035607135.1 Nitrospiraceae bacterium | reverse complement strand
CGGAATTCCGGCCGGCCAGGCGATCGCGCGGAGGAGGGGCGTACCAGCATTGACCCCCATGCAACTGGATATGCTCAAGAAGTTTGACATGGAAAAGAGCACGCCGCTTTGGTACTACATTCTGAAGGAGGCGGAGCTCATGGAGAGTGGTCTCCGCTTAGGGCCAGTGGGGGCGCGCATTGTCGGTGAAGTGTTTATCGGCCTCCTGAAGGCCGATGAGTCTTCTTATCTGGCCGCTCAGCCGAGATGGACACCGGTGCTGCCTTCTGCGACACCGTGTGAGTTTCACGTCACAGATTTGTTGACCTTTGCCGGGGCAGTTCCGCCGCTGAACTAACCACGACACTCAAAGTGGTCGGGAGATTTATTGCCCCGTCTGGGGCAAGAAGAGACTCCCGACCACCACGGGCAACCGAAGAACACATCCCGCACATCCGTTTTTCAGCAATCGGCGTCTGATCACCGGTTAGCGAAGACCAGGTGGGATGACGCTGCCACCGCTGCCAGGAAGCTGAAGCGCAATAGAAAGCGCTTGCCCCTCGGGCGTGACCTGTGCAGCGATCTTGTCGCCGGTTTTCAATGGCCCCGCCGCGCCTTCAATTTTCGTCTCTACGGTCACACGCAGTCGCACTTCCCGTCCTGAAATGTCCTTCACGACGAGTTCCTCACCTTCCCAGTACAGCACATCGCCATTGACTCCAATGTTTACAGTCGATTGAGAGCCTTCCAAGGCTTGGACCTGAGTGACTACGGCAAACATGAGAAAGAGAGCAAGAAGAATTGGCATGATCAACCCTCCTTCTTTTTTAGACTACTGGCAGCTCTGGACCCCTGTCAATCGGGTATCCCATTGCCGACAAAATTCGGACCAGTCGTCACATCGTGAACAACATGACGCAGCAGACCTGACATGTCGGCAGGGTCGAACATCGACATGAAGGAGTCAACGGCAAGATGATGTGTCTTTCCGAGATTGAGACGGCGTTTCCCATCGCCTTCACTTGTGCTCATGAAGGGACGAGACATCTCTCTCAGGAGATTTCAAACCCGCAAAATCATGGGCGAAAAGCTAATCGCCAGCGCATTCAGATGGCATCACATCTGCATAATCCGAACCCGTGAGTGCCCGTACGATCATTCTGCGGCACGATCACGGAATAGAGCCAAGCTATGGTGGTCAGACAGTATCCCCGATAGCCAACCTCCTTTTCCGGCACCCTCATCCACCAAAGTCGTCTCCATGGAATCAGTAAGGCATTGGATCTCTCGCGTAAAGGATGTCGCCTTGAAAGTTCCCTTCGAGCGACCGCAGGAATGAAGGTGGATCTTCTGCTTTATATCCATGAAGGAGAGGCCCCGATCTTGATCCAAGGCGCCGTCGTACGCTGGTCCGGCCGTCACGGAATTGGTATTGAGTTTCGGTCCCTCGCCTCGCCCCATCAGGAACGACTGAACCACACCATCCAGCAACTCGAAACCATAGCCGGCCCTACCTGACATCATGGCGAACAGACCGCTCATGCCTACCTCCCAACAGTAGACGGACCGATCAGAAGAGTCGCGTCTCCCATCGAATGAACTTCCTCTGTGAATTCAATCGTTACTCCTCAAGGCTCGGGCGAAGGAGGAAACGCCCGTAGACCACGGCAAATAGAAGGTAGGCCCCGCTCCAACTCACAGCCGCTGCACCCAACACGAGATTCGTTGATACATTCGTCATCGGTCCGAAGACCCTGAGCACGGCACCCAAGTTGACCAGCATATAGATGAACACCGTCAGGAGACCGGCATGCCGGGGGCGTCCGGTATGGCCTAAACTGGCGCGGGTCATGATCGCAAGCGTCATGGTCCCCACTGCGCCGGTGGTAAATGCATGCATCGCATCTTCGATCGGCAGACCAATCCCGAGAATCGAGCCTCCCAGCACCAGCAGCGACAACGCATACCAGCCATACCCAAAGTGCAGAATTAGAACCAATGGCTCACGCCACGTGACCCAGCCGTACCAGCGCATCAAGCGGCCAAAATTAACCAGCCCAGCAATAACAAACATCCAGCCTGTTGTCATGGAGTGCGGCTGAACGATCCAGGTTACGACGGCGGTTCCCACTAGCAGGATTGACAGCCCATCATAATATGAAAAGGAAGCAGGCCGTTCGCTCCTGTCTGAGTCTGCGAGGAATTCTTCGGTAAAATTTGGAATCACACGCCCACCGATCAGCACCAACAACATCATGACCAACGAGAGACCCATGCGTTCTGGAAGATCCGTTGGCGTTTCGCTTAAGGCCCGCGAGTGGAACAAAATGTTCGCCCCGGCATACAGACTGATCAGTATCCCCATTGGTGTACGAGACCAGCTTTTCGCTGCGACAATTTCACGCCAGACGAGTCCCGCAACGGCAATAAGAAAGCCTACGTCGATGATGGCGGATATCAAGGGCGTGAACCCCGGGATGGCGATGAGGAGGCGCCCGGCCAGCCACAACGTAAAGAGCAGCATCAACTCATATCCTCTAATCGGCGGACGGTCGGTCCAGTTGGGGATAGCCGTCAATAGAAAACCCGTGATCACTGCGGGGAGAAAGCCGAAGACCATCTCATGCACGTGCCAATCGCGCGCCGGATACAGAAAGCCCGAATGGCCTAAGCCAGCAAACACCAGAATCCAAACAGGGATCACCACGCCGGCAAACAACGCGGCACCAAGAAAAAACGGACGGAAGCCATAAGAAAAGACTGCCGGCCCCCGGTAATCGGAGTATTCGCTTGATGGGTCACTCATAGATCCTCAATTCACAACAAGAACAAGATGTGGCAACACTCAATGTCTCGTACCTTGCCTCAACATAGTATTTTCGACCTCAAAGACTATGCCGAACTTGTGAAACATTCTGAACGAATGGACCTCTTGCCAGGCTACGTTCTGCCAGCGGCCCTGTCAATGCGTCATTAGCCAACGGTGAAGGTCATGGCGTAACACGAGACCCGCGCCAGAGCGCTGAACTCGACCAGACCGCTATCATATTCGGTCACGGAATTAGAGGTCTCACGCCAGACTGAATCGATTTGGTAGTGCGGTTGTAGGCAGGAGGCATCGAACTCGGACGGACGAGGTAGGTTACCGTCAATGGCCTGGGACCAAGAAATGTGTGAACACATAGTCGGCCACGCGCCGGCCCTGCGCGATGCCCTCACTCTTGTCGAAGGCCCAGTGGATACCGAGATAGATGCGGCTCTGCCCGTTCTCTTCTTCAGCTTCAGAGAGAGATGAGAAGCTGCGCTCCACCACCGGCCGCACGGTTCCATTGTTGTCCTTGGTCACACCATTAAACTCGTCCGACATGAACGTAAACTGAATGCGATCGGTTCGATAGTACTTGCGCAATATCTCAAAGAGTGCACCTCCGAAACCGGCGTGCCCGGAAGGATAGGCTGGAAACGGCGGGGTGAAATTCGGCCCGATGAGATTGCTCGCCGGTGCTCCAAGAGGTAAATAGGTCGGGTCTCCCGTCGTCGCAGGATTGCCGTCGCCGAGCCCGGTCGGGCCAGTGCCTTCGTCAGATTCGCGAATCGCGGTCACAGGCCGCCAGTACTGATAATAAAACTTGGACTCCCATATGGCGAAGCCGGCGTCCGCCATGGCGACATTCACCAGCGCCAGGAGGCGGGCCAACTCCAGCACATCGGTATCTGTGCCCATCTGATGCGCGATCCGCATCGTGATTTGATTGTAGAGTCGCGGCGGCGCACAGAGACTCGGTGTGCCGTCATATGCCCAGAAAATTCCAATCTGCGTTTGCTCGGCTGTCCGCGTGGTCGGAGTCACCAGTCCGTCACCCCCGAGCTGCTGCGCTTCGCGATAGGCCGCAGCATATTCAGGACTGTCGAGCCTGGGCGGCTGCGGTGCCCGAAATTGATTGGATCGTTCGAGAACAAATGGTTTGACGTCGCCCCAAAAGGCGCCCAACGCAAGCGGAATCTGACTGATGGGATCTTGCCGCCATTTCCCCGGATCGTTACTGGTGAGAAATTCGATGCCGACGCGCGGTTCGAGACGTTGTGCGCCGTCATTGGCGCGCGCAGCGAGGATAGCGGCTGCGGCCCGCTTCCCCAATGCCATCCCATTGTTTTTCGTCCACCCATCCCGAATATCGGCCAACTCCTCTGTGAGGACTGCGTCGAATCGTTCTGCTTGCGAGGGGAAGAGTGCGGTGAGTGTATCGTGTGCGGCTTGTGCGACAGCCGCATCGAGCGACGTGCCCAGCTTCGACGGACCCAGACCCACGTAACTCTTGTAGCCCCCTTCAACGGCATTCACGACTTCAAAGACCGCAAGATGGACGATGGCCATCGCCCGGCTCGCTCGGCCCGGACCGAGCTGTTCGCCGAAGATGCGAGCCTCACCCGGCGCAACCGGTGTGTGATCGAGCCCGCTGGCGTCGACCGCGACTTGATTCCAATGGCGAACTCCAGTCGCTCGATCGAGCCCGTGGCGGGGACGATGTCGTACATCCGGTTTTGCTATACTGGTGTCCGGATGAAACCGCGGGCCGAACGCATCCTCAAACCCACCTCGCAAGCCTTCCGCAGAAGACCCTTGGGGAAACGACAACAGGAATAGGAACACAACGACCGTCACCACCTTCACGACTTTTGTGCAACCCCTCCTCTCACGCATCACACGGCCCGCCCATGTCTCTACCTCTGTTCGCATGTGCGCCTTCACCAGTCGGCAGTATATTAGTCATGGGAATCAAAGGGCCTAACTCGGGAAAACCCTAATTAGGCCTTACGGACGCTCAGCACGTCACAATGAACGAAGGAAATTCAGCACATGTTGCTTGTCGATTTCGCTGAGCCGATTGAACTGCGCGACCACCTGATTTGCTTCTGACGGCCCATACAGCCCACCGAGCCCTTGGTGGGCTTGAATCGCTTCGAGCAGATCCTTCGTTCTGCCGTCATGAAGGAAGAAGATTCTCTTCCCGAGGCCCCACAGGGGCGCTGTGCGAAACTCATCGCCACCCGCATTGCCCTGGCTGACATCATCAGCCAATCCCGCACCCATATTGTGCAGCAACAGATCGGAAAACAGATTGACGTCCTTGTCCTGTAGTGCCACAACGGACGACTTGCCGGTATGCAACGTTGGGGTATGGCACATTGCGCAGCCGACGTCTGCGAACAGCTTTTTACCATGGACGGTGGTGTCCGTGTCGGGCATGGGTGTCGGAGGCGCGAGAAAGCGCATGAACACGGCAAACTTCACGACATCGCTGGGAACCTCGATCGGATCGGCCGCCTCGTAATTCGTCGGACTTTCCGGCATCGGGTTGAAGTGGCAGGCTGGCGCTTCGTCTCTCTCCTGTGGGAACAGGTCGCTCGTGACACCTTGTTCAACGTTGTAGGCTTCGCCGGCGAACATTTCGAGTGACTTATTCTGGCCTTTCCACCCGAAGCGGGTCATGGTGCCATCGTTGCCACTGGTGTTAGGGCGACCATTAATACCGAGATCCTGCTTTCTGGCACGATTCGCCATCTGGTTGGCGAGAAGCGCATCGTCGTCGATCGCTTCGATCAGACCGGCACCGAATAGGGGCGTGGGAATGCGGAACACCACATTCTGGCGAGCGACTGCGTTGCGGAAATCCGGCTGCTGAAGAAAGCAGCCCGGCGCGTCGCTTCGTCCGGAGATCGTAAAGAGTGCATGGACTCCACCGTCAGGCGTACCGTCAGGATTATGCTTAAATCTGGCTTCGCGCACCGGACCATCCCTCTTGATAAACGACGGGATGTCATTATTCGCACCTTCCTTCTTGGCCACCTCGACCTGCGGATTGATAACCGGACTGGTCCCACCGGTAGCTGGAAATGCGTGGCAACCTTCGCAACTGTCTAAGTTGAAACGTGGCCCGAGGCCTGCTTCCGTATCCGGGATCGTGCCTCTCACTGATGCCACTTCCTCAAAGGCTTCCTTTCCAACGGCAAAGACCCGCTGTTCCACCGGACTTAATCCCGGCAGTGTCCCTCCGGCTCCGTTGGAACCAGTACGTACGCCGGGATCGCGTGCCGCAAATCGTGCGATTTGCGAGAAGACCTCTTCGGAAAAGGACCCCGCAACGACCGTCAGCATGGCCGCCGACAACATCATGTAACCTGACCGTGTGATGCGTCTCTGAGAAATCATCTCGGCCTCCGTTGTGTATTTGCGATCGGACTAATCCGTCGTCTCGCGGGAAATTTCCTTCACCATTGTCATTATTGTCAGTGAGCATAAGACGTGCCCTGCACGATCTCATCTCAGACCATGCTTATCTCTACGATAAATCTTGCTTCACGATTTCATTAGAGCGAGCCGTTCGCCCAATGGGATGTATGGAGATGCATAGAAATGTGGGCAGCCACCTTCAACTCGACGCTGCTTATGGATTGTATGTTCAACCTTACGGGCATGCTGTGATGCAGCCAGCAGCACAGACAAAGCACAATCGGATGAGTCCCCTTACATCCGCTGCAGGCCACTCTCTCCCAATGATCACCACATTCCTCTTCATGTATAATGGGGCCTATCTATCCTCGACTATGGTCTCAACTCTACGTAACTGACATGAGCACATCACCTATCCAGAGAGGAGGAACAGCATGAGCACGGCAACGATGGAAATCCCGATGCACCAAAATGTTTTGTCTTTTGTCGGTACGCCCCGGAAGATGCTGATTGGCGGGAGGTGGCTCGAAGCCGCGTCAGGAAAAACCTTTCCGACTTATAACCCGGCCACGGGTGAAGTCCTGGCCCACGTGGCGGAAGGCAACAGCGTCGACGTTGATAAGGCGGTCCTCGCTGCACGGAACGCCTTCGAGAGTGGCCCGTGGCACAGGCTCACGGCCTCCGAGCGTGGACGGCTGATCTGGAAACTCGGTGACCTTCTCGAATCTCATTTGGAAGAATTCGCCCAACTCGAAGCCCTCGATAATGGGAAGCCGGTCGGCGTGGCCCGTGCGGCGGATGTGCCCTTGGCCGTGGACCTCTTCCGGTACATGGCCGGGTGGGCGACCAAGATTGAAGGCAACACGATCCCCATTTCGGTGCCCTACACCCCTGGCGCCCGGTATCTCTCCTATACACTCCGCGAGCCGGTCGGCGTAGTGGCCCAAATTATCCCGTGGAACTTTCCGCTACTCATGGCGGCCTGGAAACTCGGTCCGGCATTGGCCGCTGGCTGCACCATCATTCTGAAGCCTGCCGAACAGACGCCGCTGTCGGCCCTCCGACTCGGTGAGCTGATCTGCGAAGCGGGATTTCCGGACGGAGTGGTCAACATCGTGACCGGATACGGAGAGACGGCCGGCGCAGCGCTGGCCGTGCATCCGGACGTGGACAAGGTGGCCTTCACCGGCTCCACCGAAGTGGGAAAGCTCATCCTCGGAGCGGCAGCGGGCAATCTCAAGAAAGTCTCGCTGGAGCTCGGAGGGAAATCTCCCAACATCGTGTGCAACGATGCCGATCTGGAGGCGAGCATACCGGGAGTCTCAAGCGCGATATTTTTCAACCAGGGCCAGTGCTGCTGCGCAGGCTCTCGGCTCTTTATTGAGAAGGGTATCTTCGACAAGGTAGTGGCAGGCGTGGCTGAGGATGCAAAGAAGATCAAGGTGGGGCCTGGTATGGATCTCGCCTCGCAAATGGGCCCGCTGGTGTCGGACGAGCAGCAGCGGCGCGTACTCGGCTACTTGGAGTCGGGTTTCTCCGAAGGCGCCAAGGCAGTGGTCGGCGGGCATAAGCTGGGCAACAGAGGCTACTTTGTCGAACCGACCGTGCTGGTCAACACCACGCAAAAGATGAAGATCACGCAGGAGGAAATCTTTGGGCCGGTTGTCTGCGCCATGCCATTTACTGACTTGGAGGAGGTACTCCCGGCGGCGAACGAGTCTATCTATGGTCTGGCGGCGGCAGTCTGGACCCGCGATGTCAGCAAGGCCCATCGCATCGCGTCAGAGCTGCGCGCGGGGTCGGTGTGGATCAACTGTTACAACATCTTCGATGCCGCGCTGCCCTTCGGCGGCTACAAACAATCCGGATGGGGCCGCGAAATGGGTCACGACGCACTGGAGCTGTATACCGAGGTGAAAGCGGTCACCGTGCGGCTATGACCCATCACTGGAAAACGGGAGAATAGGCGGGAAGAGAACAAGCGGCTGTGAGCACGCATAGCGAGAAGCTGGTGGGCTCAATACGTGCGGCCCCTCGCTCGGAGCCCGGCAACATATCTTCGTGGCGCATGCCGCTCGCCCTTAGCTGATTTCAGTCCAGCCGGACATGCGACTGCGAAACATCAACGTCCGCCGAGTCGTCTTGACAAGAAACGCATCACCGGTCTGCTCAATGGCCCGCACACGCTCGTCTCCTTGAAGAGGCATCGTGTGAAACCCGCTCATCAAGGCCGAGAACCCCACCAACCGTTCCGTCGTCACAGCGAGAGCCAAGTGGCCATTGGCACGTACTTCCTGAACCCGTTCTGACCCGCCTAAAGCTTCGCCGGTCCAATGAGCGAGGGTTTCTTGAAAACCATAGAGATGCCGATCCGTGGCCACGACGCAGAATTCTCGAAGGACCTGCGACGTGGTGACATGCTCCTCCGCCTCCAGCGTCTGTTCGCCCCAATGTCGAAGCTGAGAGGAAAATCCCAACAATCTCGTGGAGGTAATCGCCAACGCCGTCAGACCCTGGGCCTTGGTACTCACCACCGTTTCACCGACTGAGAGGTCGATCTCGGATTGGCCAACTCCGGTCACTGCGACCACTTTATCGTCGACCACCGACACCAGCACATCGGTGAGCCTGCCTTGGGCGAGCACCAGCGTGCTGCCGACCCACAGCATCGCAACCATACCAAAGCACAGGACCCCGGCGCGCAAGGCTGGAGCCAAACGCCCGGACAGGGAACATGGTCGCATCAGATGAACCATCATCGATCCCATCACCAGTTTAGAACAGTGACCGCCAGAGACAGGACCTGTCAATAAGATGACTCGAACATCGGATCACAAGTGCCCCCACGCGCCGATAGGTTCCCACATATATTGGATGACAACACCAGACCCCTTGTCTGCGCACTCGATACCAACCACGACAATGGGGGCGTCACTGAGAACAAGCCGGCACTATATTTCTTCACTTGATTGTTCGCTCAGCCAGGCTGCGAAGGCTTTGCGGAGAATGCGTTTATCCTGCGGCTGGTACCCGGGGATGCTGGAATAATCTTCCAACTCCAGCATTTTCTGAATCATGCTCACGGTATACGACGCACCCTGTGCCTCATGGTCCTTGTGCCACACGGCCAGACGACTCTTGGCCTCGCCCTGTTTGGCTTCCTCGAAGACATGCCAGTCACAGTCTCGTGAATATCGAAGATAGGCCATAGAGACAACTCACGATGCCGAACCTGTCGCGCGCTGGGAACGGTTTGTGGAACGATCCGATCTGTGCGATCGTTCACCCAAAACCCTACGCTGAGTCTCAGCACAGGTCAAGATGAACGAGAGCCTGGCCAGAACCTAGAGCTGGATCATCACACAGGTGATATCACTCAGGTGGATACCTGTTTGGCATCAGCGAGAATGATCTCGCTGGCCTTTTCCGCGATCATATAGATTGGGGTAACGATGAAAAATCCAGGAATATAGGGGAAAATCGATGCATCGACCACGCGTAGGTTCGTGGTGCCACGGACCCGAAAATTGTTGTCTAAGACGGCCAAGCCATCGCCTTCAGCTCCTATCTTACAAGAGCACGATGCATGGTGGCCCCAGGCTTCGTTCATAATCCATTCCCGCAATGTGTGCTCTGAGACGTCCGGTCCTGGCCAGATCTCCTCGGCTTGCCCTTCCGCAACAAGACGGTCCATGATTTTCCGAATCAACCCGACCGCTTCAACCATGGCATCCAGGTCTTTTTTGCCTCTAGTTGGATCGTTGTCTTCTTCGAAATAATTGAAATTAATGGCCGGCGTATCGCGAGGATCGTTGGAGCGCAGCTTCACCCCCCCACCTGTATTATGGGTATGTCCCTTCAAGATCAGCCAAGTGAAGCGGTCCTTCACGGTAATATTCTTCGTATAGCCCTGCTCATACCCTCTGAAATCCGAAGGCAAGCCGAAGATAAAAAGATCGGGATCTTGCTTCTCATTTTCGGCGACAGATGATCGCTTCAGAATCGAGATCACCACACCGTTACTGGAGTACAGAAAACCCTTGCCTTGTTTCCGCTCTTCAGGGCTCGCATACTTCCACTCCCTATAAGCCTGATCCTTCTGCTCATCGGCTTGAAACATGGCTCCTTCCAAAGTTGAGAAGTTCTCCTTCATCTTGTAGACGATTCCCACTTCATAACGGTCCTGCAAGTTCTGGCCGACCCCCGGCAGTTCGATATGCAGTGGAATGCGGTGTCGTTCGAGTTCTTCCCGCGGGCCGATTCCCGAAAGCATCAGCAGCTGAGGGGTATTGAACGCTCCCGCCGAGAGAATGACCTCCTGCTTTGCCCGGAATGCCTTTACTGCAGGTATGTCTGCGCCGACCCTCGGGTCCGCCCGGTAGAGATGCGCGCCTTCACGGCACTCCACTCCGATGGCTCTCGACTGTTCCCCATGAGGGGTCCTTAACTTTTCCAACAGAATTTTGGTGACCAGAACATTGGTTTTGACGACCAACTGATTCGGGCAGCGCTCCTGCACCTCACGAATGCGATCACGCACGCCGGCGCGCCTGCCGCCATTGGTCGCGAGTGGCGTAATGTACAAACCTTCAGGGCGGCGTGTGATGGAATCCATGTGATTGATGTCTTCTCTCAATGCCGCGCTGAACAGCTTTGGAATGGCTCGAAGGAGAATGGCCTCCGGAATGGACCCCGGTAGATCCTCTAGCGTGGTGAGAGCCACGGCGGCGAGAATGTGCCGGAGCTGCGGATCATTCTTGACGACCGCTTCCAGTGTCTTTTGAGTAGGCCGCTCGGTGGATAGCCATCCTTGAAATCCGTGACGGCCTCCGGTCACAAAATCCAATGGCCTCGAACTATAGTGGCAACGTTCGACCAGCTGGAAGTATCGGCGCATCTTCTGAGACGACCAAGAGGCATCTCCGGTGAGTGCGGCGATGCGATCCCAATCGCTTTCGTGCGGGCAGACCGTAATCATGGCATTGTGAGCCGTACAGCCTCCGAGTGTACCGGCCCTCGGATACCAGATCCCCCTTCCGGCTTTGTCGCGCTTCGAATCCTGATTCTGACGATTGTCGTTGGCGTAATGCCGGACAAAGTAGTTCCATTGCTGGTCCTGGTCTTCTGTGGACAACGGGTGAAAGGCGGGAACGACATAGTTCGCATTCTCCTCTTTGCCCCCTGCTTCAAGGAGAAGGACTCTATACCCGGCATTCGCCAAGTTAGCCGCCACGGGTCCGCCTCCGGCGCCCGATCCTACGACGATGTAATCATATTCAGATTCGGCAGGCTGAGCCGTATCGGCTCCTGCACACCGCTCGCCTATCGATCGCGAGGGCCCGAGGAGCGAACAGCCTCCCAGAGAAAGTGTGATCCCAGTTGCAGCGGCGAGTTTGAGAAATACTCGTCTTGAGATTTCGGCCATCCGAAGTTCCTCTCTGACCAGGCGCGATCTAGAACGTCTTCAGAAACGCGATCAGGGCTTTCTTCTTCTCGTCGGTGAGACCCGGCTCCTCTTTGAACAAATCCGTGCCGAAATAATGACCCCGGTTGACGACAAAGTCGGGACACTTGCTCAACTCGAGCAGAGGCTTCACCAGACCCTTGTCATGAAAGACCTTTCGTGCTTCTTCGTCGCTGGCGTGTTCCGGCAGTGCTTTCAGCGCACCTTTGATCTTGATCAACAGACTTGCAACTTTCCTCTTATGCATGAGCCGATCGATCCAGCCTTCGTCATCTGGGAGCACGTTCAAATTCGTCAAGAGGTTGACCGGAGTGCCTTTGGGAATGGGACCGACTTCTATCCCACCTTCTTTGAAAATGGGAGGAAGCAGCTGCACGTCCGGAAGAACCTTTGCTTCGAGTTCCACGACGCCCTGAAGGAAGTCGGGGAGATACCCAGTGGGGACACGCAAATAGCTTCTTGCTGTCGTTCGGTCGATGACCCCCGGCACCTTACTGCCCAGGATCGTGTCCTTGGCCCGCTTTTCAGGCCAGAGGAGCTGTTCGATCGAACTATGAAAGGACTCCATGCGACCCTTGACGCTCGGGCTCGGATTAAATCTACCGACACTGTTATTCTGTAAGAACGGTGCTGTGGACCAGAGGCTGATGAGCGAAGGTACACGCGTATAGCCGACTCCTCCCGCAGGCATCACGTATGACCATGGCTCCCCGGTAATCGGATGGTGCACAGTGATCTCACCAACCGATGGCAGTGCTTTATACGATTCCGACGAGAAGTTGTCCCAAATGTTCCCGCGGATAGCATTGGTGGCCAGTGGGCTACAAGCATTCGTCTCAAGCAGTGTGACGGGGATGCGCAAATCGCTGGACAGGAAGTTCCCTTCGAGGAAATCCTCGGCAAGGACAATCGCCCGCATCTTCTGCTTAAATTCCTCGGTCTTCGTCCACTGCCAGTACTTCTTCCAGCACTCCAAATATCCGGGGCCCGCGCAGCCGTGAGGGTCGAGGCCGACTGCCGGCACAGGAAGTTTGCTGGAATGACAACGCGCGCAGCGTTCGGCAAACACCTCCTTACCCTGTAGAAGCAGTGAGACCTCTTCCGTCAGATATTGGGCTCCTCCAGGAGCATCTTTTAATTTGTGCGGCGCGGTGGTCTTCAGGAAGAACAGGGCCAGGTTTGGAGTCCGGGCTTCTGTCGCTTCCCAGTAACTCGAGTTGTTTCTTGCGTCGACGATTTGGATCGGCGTAATCGGTTTGCCACCAACCAAGGGATTGAAGTGGCGTAACCATTCTTCGCTGAAGAGACCGATGTTGAGGAAGACGCGGTTGAGCGCCCCCAACGCCCCGACCGAATCGGATCCGTCCTTCAGCACGCGAGGAGTCAAGACGATGTCCGGCGGTTGAAAGAATGTCGTCAGCGGGCCTTTCGCCACATAGTCGTTGAGCTGCTTATTGTTCAAGTTGCCACCGGACAACTTCTCTTGTCCCCAGCGCTTGGCCTGTTCAAGACGAGGGCCGAGCGCGTATACGGCATTCATGGTACGGGGGTTGTTGATATAGTCGGTCGAAACCAGCGAGGTAT